>JAMCQR010000030.1 GCA_023379555.1 Thermoplasmatota archaeon
TGCCAGATTTTGTTGTTGTTTGCGATTCGGAAAACTATATCATAGAAACCAAAGGAGAAGAGTCTGTGGAAGTGAAAAACAAGGACAAAAGGGCAAGAGAGTGGTGCGAAGATTCGACTAAACTGACAGGCAGTAAATGGACATACCTCAAGGTTCCAGAGACTGTATTCAAGAACAATCGTGAAGTCAAGACCCTCAAAAAATTAGAAGAGATCATCAGATCGTACGAGAGCGTTGAGAAGATTTGAGGAGAGTACTTCTAATTGCAGTAATTTTAGGGAAAAATGGCTAGTATTCATGAGCTACACCGTGGAATCCACAGAAGCGTTCGAAAAGGAGTTTTTCAGAAATCACAAGGACAAGAAGGAATGACTGCAACGAATGACAGAGAGGCTGGAACAGGGGCCTCAGTCAGGAAAGCCCTTGAGACGCAAGCTTCACGGATTATGGAAACTCAGAATTAGTCCTTTCAGGATCTGGTATGAAATAAACGAAGAGTAAAAGAAAATGACGCTCAGAGTAATCCTTCACAAAGACGAAGCAAAGAAGTATTATTAGAGCTCTTTCAGGAACTCTCTAACATTCCTAACTCTTCCCTTCTGTATGTCCTGTTCGCTCCTTTCCAGCTGATCCATTACATACTCATTCTCAAGAGTTTCAATGGTAGCCTCAAGGCTGTCCAGATCGGATTTTGGTATGCTTACAAGCCTTGACTGTTTTGCTGTGGTCATAATATAACTCTATATTCCTTCAGATTTTAGTACCTTTTGGTATGCTCCGGCTCAAATTCACCCCTAACCCCTCTTTGAGCCTTCGTCAGCTTGTGTGTGCCCTCAGCTCGCCTGCACGCCGAGCACATGACATCATGCCTCGCCTCCAATCAAAATTCACCCCATCTTGCTTGCTGACGCAATCCGCGCCCCTCTTGATTTACTTCTCGCACTCTTCTTCGAAGAGTCCTTCATTCGCTTTGCTTATTCAGGGTGGTGTCCTGTGCTCGCCGCTCGTGGTGTATGGGTGGTGCTACACACCTACGCTACGCTTGGTGTTCCACACCACCCACCGCTAACGCTTACACCGCTCGGTCTTGCTTCGCAAGACTTCCGGCTCGCTTCGGGCACATTATTCATAGGGAATAATTTTAGGGGAGGGGGATTTTTGACCGCACAATCTCGCTGCACTCTGTGCGGGATAATATGAGGGGGACTCATATAGTTTCAACTACTAAAGTTAGACATAGTTCAGCTCTGTTGCGATACCTTATGAACGAATAAGGACAAGGTCTATGTTACATAAAGAGCACGCTTTAGCTGCTCCCTTATCATTTGATTCCTGACTTTCAAAAAATTCAGAAATTGGCTGAAATGCAGATCAACATCCTTCGGAATAAGATGAGCTTCCAAAAACTCGTTCCTTTTCGTTGTATCGGAGAAAGTCGAATTTAACCATTCAAAGAAATCCTTTGAAGATTTCTCCTGATTTTCTAGACCAGGAAGTAATTGAAGGTTACCAATCATGTTATAATTTGTTAAGAATTTCTGTTGGTCTTCCTGCCCGACACCCAATTTAGTCATTTTGTTTGGTGTGAAAAACTTCTTGGGGAAAATGTGGTCAATGTGAAACCGCCTTTCTGAGAAATTAAAGGCTGGATAGATTAAAGACAATATACTGAATACGTGGTCATCTGCATACTCGTAAGACAATAAGGCGTCAACATCATCTTCTGAAAAGTCTAAACTCTTATCTGAGCCTCTAAACTCTTTGATAAGGGTATCAACTGGGAATTTGTTTCCATTTGAGTTTATTACATCCCTTACTTTCCTTAAAACATTATCAGGTGTTCCGCTGAATTGTCTTTTTATTAAAGCTCTTACAAGCCACTTCCTAATATCTTCTCTGTCGTTTAGGAAGTGAGATGATTCAGCAAAGTTGCTATGAATCTCTTTTTTCATGATGAAATATGCAATAGGTATTAATGCGTTTGAGGAAGTCAATGTTTGCCAGTTGTAACCAAATCCAGATACAAGTTTCACTGCCATTCTAATTGCATCTTTTATACGATCCCAATTCTCTTCAACCTTTTTCATGTTGGTACTGTTGAAGTTGTCTACTTTGAAAGCAAAATCACGAATGTCACTGAGAATCAGAGAGGCCTTTAGAACTAAATCCTTATCAAAATCGAATTCGTCCCCAACTGTATTTAAGTCCTCAACGAAATTTGTTATTTCTTCTCTGGCATCTATGTTTTTCCATTCTGCAGTCGCTATTGACAGGAGCAAATCTGAATAGCTTAGGGAAGTTCCGCCGCTGTTTACCCTTATGAATATGTTTAGCACCTTGTCGAGTTCCTGGTTCGTCTCAAGGTAATTGTTGATTACTCCCTTCTCAACAATAGCATCAAAAAGTGATGTCATGCACTCTACAGAAAATTCATTATCTGTTACATCGTTGTTTCTCAGCCATGATAATATGTCCTTTAAGCTACCGAAGTCTAAGATCTTCCCAACTTCGAACCATTTTTCCCCATCCTTTGGGCTCTCGACCTCCTGTTTGGTTAGAAATTTGAGGTCATATTTCAGTTCCCTTTCAGATTCCTTTGAAGGAGACAACACATTCAGATGCAGTCTTCTCTTGGGGAATGCTTCAGGGTTATCCCACCTTTTCCACGGTATCTTGTAGGCACAGGAGCCCAGGAGTCCTATGTATAGGGCAGTTAGCCTTTGCTGACCATCAAGTATGCACGTGATATCGCTTCCCTGTAGAATAGTTGCCTTGTTGCTATGTGTCGTTTTATCTTCTCTATAATCCCTTATGAAGTCGTAGAATTGAAAATCTCTTATCTTATCGCTATTAACCTGCCAGAACAAGAAAGAATTAATGGGGTACCCCCGCATCAGAGAGTCAAAAAGGGCAACTATCTGTTCATGATCCCAAACAAACTCCCTCTGAATTGCTGGGAGTAAAAAATCTCTCTTAACAATGTTTCTCATACAAGTTTTAACAGTCAATGCAGGCTGAAAACCAGATTTTTCTTGCTTCATAACTTAATCATCACGTAATACAAGGCGTAATTATATTTAATTCATGTTACGGTCGATACCAGAATAGTATTCGCTTAAAACATTAATCAAATCCCGACCGGTCCATTCTAATTTTCGACGAGTGATGTTGAGGTTCTCTATTTATTATCCAATTTCATCAATTATTTTTATATCTTTAACCTTCTTGAAAGACTTATCGTGAGTTAGAAGGACGTCCGATCCAATCGCCTTCATGGTGGCTAGAATTACACAGTCTCTTGAACCAAGACCCACGCGGGCATAAATAGATAGGAAATTAATCGAAGATTGCATAATGGTCGATGTAAAATCAATCAACTTGAGAGTGGAGAGATTGGTTATCATCTTCATCTTTTCGCTCAAAATCTTGGGTTGAATGATTCTAAAATAGTGCGCTACTTCCATTAATGTTATTGTGCTGACCACAGCACCATCCTGAATTGCTTTTTGCATTGCGTAGTCCACAGAGTCGTGTTCGGGCAATCTTTCGTCAAACCAGTAAATCCAGTAGTTAGCATCTACATATGATAAGACCAATAGAGCCTCACTCCCAGATTCGCTTAAGATCGATAGGATCACTTATGGGTACTTTAGACCTTTTCTTAATGAATCCCTTCATCTTGGTACGGAATTCTTCTGGGGATACAGACTTTTCAACTATAAGTCGATCAGATTCGATGTGTAGTTTTACTCTCATCCCCTTCTTGAGTCCTAGAGAGATTCTGACATCTTTAGAGATTACAATTCTGCCCTTTTCGTCTATCACCGTCTCTTGAGTCATTCCCACATCATTTCCCACATGCCAAATCAATATGTAAACGTTCTGATCACTTCTTCGTTTTCATGATACACAATCTCGCACTCTATCGCAGTCGGTATGCTTCCTTCCATAGATCCAGAGTATGTTTCTGTTGAGGAGATGAGAATTGCATTTTCTTCCAAGTCCATTTTACAATCCTCCCAGTCACGTGCCAAGTGCACCACCGAGGTAGGCACCAACAAGACATAATCCAACGTTTATGAAAATGTTTGCTCCCGCAAGGAAAAGTTGAGACTCTTTTATCAGGGATATTGTCTCTAAACCAAAGGTCGAGAATGTAGTGTATCAACCAAATATTCCTATGAAAATAAGACCTCTGACATTTGGAGAAAGTTATCCTCTTTCAATGAATACGAAAAATAACAATACAAGAGGGAACGTTCCAGAGAAATTGACAAAAAATGTTTCCCAGGGAAAATCTCCTTTGGTCAAGAGTCCTGAAACAAGTTATCTGAGTCCATCACTCAATGCACTTCCTGCCATAACCAGTACGACTAACCGAAATTCGCCAAGATTCATTTCACGTTTCACTTTCTCAGATTCTCTTCGAGGCTTACCTCAAAGATGAAGAAGTCATCAACCGTGGGAGCGGTACTTTGAGGCGGGCTTCATCACCCGTTTGGGTGGTTCATGGGAGTGAATTAAATTTTTTGTATTTCCTGATTTGGTCCAATCTCCATATATCCTCCGTTCCCATCCCTTCTTTGTTAAGAACTTCTCCAGCATCTCCTTCTGTCTGTCGTTGGATCCTTGTTTCACTTCATCTAGTGTTGAAGCTTGGACAAATCCAAAAGCAAGTGTCTTTTTAATCTCGGGAAATGATTGCACCACTTTTAATAATGTCTCTTGTTTAGTGACATTACTGAAATTGACAGAAAAGGGATGAGCTGAAGGTGGCAGGAGATCCATCGGAACAGATCGACGAAATCATCAGAAAAACTGATGACTGGCGTGGGAGCATGATGTCAAGTCTACGTGAAATCATAAAACAGTCAAATCCCGAGATAGTTGAAGAAGTGAAGTGGAAAAAACCATCCAATCCCCTGGGAGTTCCAGTTTGGTCTTTAGAGGGAATAATTTGTATCGGTAACATCCTGAAGAAAGCGGTTAGGCTTACCTTCTCAAGAGGATCACAGATATCAGATCCATCAAGACTGTTTAACACTCGATTAAACAGCAAGACCGTCCGTGCAGTTGACTTTTTCGAGGGAGATAGGATCGATGAGAAAGCGCTTACAAAGATTGTTCAAAGGGCTGTGACTTTGAATCTGGAGAAATCGAAACTGAAAAAGTGAAGTGCAGGAGTCTCACCTTTTCCTAAGAATCTTGATTCCGTACTTCCACTTGCCTTGACCCGCTCCATGGCTGTCCTCTATTAGTTCAAAAAGGGAAGTCAAGAACTTGGTATCTGCCTTATCATTGGGGAAGAAGTCTCCAATCACAAAATATCCTTTCCTTTTCAGTACAGCAAATACGTTTTCATAACCTGCGAATCTCTTTCTACCTAGATTGTGAAATACCAGGCTTGATATCGCGAGATCGTACTTTACTCTGGATCTAATGGGGAGAGTTAGATCGTGTTCGAAGAAATGAACCCTTGAATCAACCTCCAAGAGTTTCATGTTATTCTCTGCGTTTATCATCGAAGAGTGAGATAGGCTCTCGTGACCAAAAGTATCTATTCCAGTAATTACACTTTCCGGGAATGTCTTGGCAGCCACGTATGAAAGAAATCCCAACCCGCACCCGGCATCGAGTATCCGTATCTCTGAATGAGGTTCATAAAGCGTCAAGAGTACTGCGGAAAAAGCACCTGCCACCCTATTCCTCATCTCCCTGGATTCGTCTGGATTAGAATGATGATAAGTCCCGAAATCCACTGTCACTATAACAGCACCATTATTTCCAATTTAGCTTTAACCAGAGAGAGTCCAAGGTAGGGTGGAAAGTGTTAATATTTATTCCCGTCATCTATTCTAAGTCATGATTGTACTCACTGGCAACGACTTGACTCTGGCCCAAGTAATAAGATGTGCAGAGGGAGGGGAGAAAGTCGTTATTTCAAGGGGGGCTACAGAAAGGATAAAGTCCAGCAGAAAAAAAATTGAAGATTACATCATTTCTGGGGCGCCCATATATGGTGTGAACACCGGTTTTGGTGATCTGATAAGTGAAAGGATAGGTCCGGACAAGATCAAAGAACTCCAGAGGAATCTGATAAGGTCCCATTCTTCAGGTTACGGAAAACCGCTTGACAGAAAAACGGTGAGGGCGATGATTCTGGTCAGGGCAAACTCCCTATCCAAGG
>JAMCQR010000031.1 GCA_023379555.1 Thermoplasmatota archaeon
GATATCGAGGACCGACTAAAGAAAAGGAATTACTCGAAATCAAAGATCATGGACAATATCGAAAGCGAAGCAATTGATCTGATTGGATCTGAAGCGGAAGAGCTCCATCCTGGAAATGTCCACGAGATACTGAATTCAGATGTTGAAGAAACTGCCAATTTCGTAGAAAATGTAATTAAAGGGAAAAAGTCTACGAGTCTGAAAATTGATCTGACAGAGGAAATACTAAAATGGTACTAGACAAAGCGAGGAATAGATCTGCGTTCCTGGTAGATGGGGTCGCTTCAAGACTCGAGAACGTTAATCCGAACTCCATAACTTTGATATCGTTCTTTTTTGCCATACTCTTCGCAGTTTCGTACTACGTGGCCTCTTCGCGCTATTTCGAATTTCTGATTGTTGCTTTTGTTCTATTAATCGCCTCTTCATACCTCGATGCACTCGATGGAGCTGTCGCCAGAAAATTCAAGAAGGAATCGAAGAAGGGAGATTTCCTTGACCATCTTCTGGACAGGTATTCCGATTTTATCATTTTATTTGGAATGACGATTAGTGTATTCGGAAACCTTTATTTTGGAATAATTGCGATAGCCGGGACTTTTCTAAGTAGTTATGTTGGAACTCAGTCTCAGGCCGTGGGACTGAGTAGGATTTATTCAGGGTTCCCCGGACGCGCTGACAGGCTCGTCATAATCATGTTAGTGATCATCATCCAAATATTTACAAATCGGATTCCTATTTTTGGATACTACATTACCTCGTGGGCATTACTCTTCCTTGGCGCCGCGGGTTTTGTCAACTCTGTCTATAGGTCCAGACTTGCTTACCGGTCTATTACCTAGATTTTTGGTTCTGTAAAAACCTAGAGGATGTGATATTTTTCCGGAGCTACACAGCAGATCCCTTTCCTTGTAACAGAGTCCAAGAGAACCTAGGGTCTGGCAGGATGGAACGCTGTACTCCCGTCCTCTCCCAGTTCCGGTTATGTGCTCTATCTGATATTTAGTGATCTTTTCCGCGAAGTCGGGTACGTCCCCAAAGTACTTGAGTATCTCATCGTTTGGCAGCCCTATCCTGTGCAGAAATGTCACAAGGAAGAATCTAGAGGCGTGCGACGCGTTTGCTCCCTTCTTCATCTGGTCAATGATCTCCAGAAGACAGGGAGGGAAAGCTTTCTCATTGAGAGGGCCAAGGTTGGCCCTTTCCTGTCTGATCTCCCGCCCCTTCGATGCTATTTGTCCAACGTATCCCTTCAGCATGTTGTCGACTTCTGTGGGAAATTCAACAACTTCGTTGACGTCCTGCATGTATTTCTTATAAAATGCCTCCCTTACTATTTTTGCAACGACGTGCTTGGAGGCCACCACATTTCCATTCTTGAGCTCCTGATTGCACAACTTCAATTCCTTGTCATTGAAGACAACTGCGTTCTTCAGGAAAGAGGGGATGGGAATTAGATATCTGTCTCCTTGCTGATCTATATCCACGTTCAGCTCGTGGGATACCTGTTTCAGGATCCTTGTTTCTTTTTCTTTATCCAAGTTTTCATAGAGTGCTTTTCGTTCCTTAATCGCGTACCTTGCTGAAATGAAGTAGTCTCGTATGTAAGTGAGAATCACCTTTGTTATAAGATAATTGGCAACTCTCTTATCTGGATCAGTTGAAAAGGTAATTTCTTCTCCTTCGAGCACCTTGCCAAGTTGCGCCACTGCGACCGATATCTCTGACTCATTGTTTACGAGGAACGAGAGTATTGATGTCGATTTGTTTTCCTCGAAGTACTTGTTTAGACCCCTTTTCAGAAAAGGATATACGCCAATTAAGTCCTCAGTCTTCATACGATTTGTAGGTCTCTAGGCGCAGAAGTAATTATCTGCCCTCCATTCTTTGTAACGATCACGTCATCCTCTATCCTCACTCCACCCTTCTTTGAAATGTACACACCTGGTTCAACCGTCACGACCATATTCTCTTTCAAGTAAAAATCTCCCTGTGGACTTAGTGCGGGATGGTCATGGACATTTAGTCCCAAACCGTGGCCGAGCCCATGAATGAATCTTCCCTTGAATCTTGAAGAGTCTATAACTTTCCTTGATGCCCCATCGACCACTTTTCCATTTTCACCGCTCTTGATGGCTTTAAACCCTGCTTCCTGAGCTTTGAAAACGGTCTCATACATCTCTTGCATCTCCTTGTCTGGTTTTCCGAAGAAGTAAGTTCTTGTCATGTCAGAGCAGTATCTCTGAAACTTAGCCCCGAAGTCCACAAGGACCACATCTCCTTTCTTTAGTTTCCTGTTTCCTCCGGAGAAATGGGGTTCGGCTGCGTCAGGTCCGAATGCAGCAATTGTGTCAAAGCTTGGAGAAGAGGCCCCGTTCTTCATCATCTCATAATTGACCAATGCAGCGAGTTCATTTTCAGACATTCCATCCTTCAGCATATTTGGTATTGCCTCCCCTACTTTTGATACTATTTTGGCTGCTTCTCTTAACTTGGTTAGTTCCCTTTCCGATTTTATTTGTCTCAAACTTGAAATGGATTCTCCCACATCAACGAATTCCTTGTTCGGAAGCTTTTCTTTCAGGGAGAGGTAATCGGTATGAGAAAGTCCAGAGAAGTTGATTCCCACAAAAGTGATGCCCTTGGTTACTTGTTTCAGTAGGTCGTCCCTTTGTTTTCCGGAGGTGAATACCTCCACATCTAGATCCTCAGACCTTGCCGCTTCTTCTTCCAACTGGCTAGTTATAACCTTTAAGTTCTTTCTGGTAACAAAAACGTACGAGCCCTCAAACAGACCTCTTGCGAGTTGTGTGAAATAAAAGAAAGAGGGGTCATTGGAGCTTTCGGTTCCGTTATAAATGAGAATACCTTCGACGTTCTGGTTAAGATCAAAAAGTTTCTCCGCATCCATGCCTCCAGAGACTTTATTTATTAATCTAATTTTCTCTGATATTTACTTTATCTTTCAATTGACAATTTTACTACTAAGCCTCTGTAATTAGATCTATTGAATTTTCAGTCTTTGAACGTTACCGCAAATATTTCTCCGATGTCCGGAGCAACGATGTGACCGGCATTGTATTTGGAAAACGAAAATACCTCTTCCTTTCCAGGAATGTACCACGGACTAGTTCTGACAGCATCTATTGTGGTGAATGGGTCGTATTTTATCTTGGCATAGCTCATCCCTTCCGCATCTCTTCCTAGAAATATTGAGTTTCTCTGGGAGTAAGCCATATGGAGCAGATATATCAGGTGCTCCTTGAACTCAACCAGTTTCGAAAATGCATAATTGGGGAACCTTCTCATATCGTCATCAAACAGCACGATCTTGGAATGACGCCGTTCCATCCTGTTCAAAATACCCTGGCTCTGGACAACATTTTCTGAAAATTCGACTCCCATAGGGAAGAGCATAACGAGGAAGTTGTTCATCGATTCAATCAGAAAATTCTCCTCTTCTCCAGTCATTTCCGGAAGAAAGCAGAGATACATCTCCTTATCTGGAAAAGAGCTGAAAGTCACGGGATCCTTCATCACAATATCCCTCGCTCTCTTCCCGATAGGTTTAATCATAGCCGTAAATGATGATAATCTATAATTATTTGCTATTGGCTAGGAATATTCTTTCTCCTCAGGGCATCCCTAATTCCCTTTTCTTTCGCATTTTCAAAAACCAACAAGCCCACTCCCTCAAGCTCCCTTTCCAAGAATCCCATTATGGATGAAAAATCAGTTATTGGCCTTATAACTGAGTCGGTCAATACGTTCAGGACCTCCTTCTTGTAGGGAGACTTGAAGTACTGACATGACACAAGGCTACCTTCAAGGGAATCGACCAATTCTCCAAATTTCTCTTCATCTTCCTTCACGATTAGTCCCTTGGGAATCTTCCTTTGTTTTATGGATTCATACGTTTTTGGACTTTTCTTTTTAAGTTCCGCAATGAAATCGCAATCGTTCCACTGCACGAACTCCTCGAAATCTGGGTTCAACTCTTCCAGTGCATCGTTTGCAAGAGAAGCTGCTATCAATGCGGTCTTGTGCCTGTAGACCGTCCGGTACATCAGCATTCGTGCAACCATGAGCCCTTCTACGGATGGTAGCCCCTTTTCCTCCACGCAGAATTCTCCTTCGTGAATTGTAAGTACCCTCAGGATTCTTGAAATGTCAACGGCACCCAGCGCGACTCCTGTATAGTGAGAGTCTCTTCCGAGGTAGTCAATCTGGTCAACGTCGCCATTACCGGAGATTAGTCGACTTAGGACTCCTTTCTTTCCCTTCAGTATGTTTACAACTGCACGTTTGTGCTGTCCCAGGATATCACTCAGCTCATTCTCGGGTGACTTGCCTTCTATGATGTCGATCGTTACGTCCAAATGATCTTTGCCATAGAGCTTTACCATCGAATCTTCAAGGGCGTGTGAAAATGGTGAGTGACCGACATCGTGCAGCAGCCCTGCCAGAGAGACATCCACAACATCTTCCTTCTTCAGATAAAGCCTGCTAGATGCCTCCCTTGCCAAATAGTGAGTTCCAAGCGAGTGTTCGAACCTTGAGTGTGTCGCCCCCGGGAATACGAGATAGGTGAATCCAAGTTGCTTGATTGTATTAAGTCGTTGAAATTCCTTTGTTTCAATTATCTTAGAGGCAGTATCCTCCAGTTCTATAGATCCGTAAATTGAGTCGTGAATCGTTTTCTTATTTGTCAACGATGCACAATTTTCAATGAATATTTAACACTTGACCATCCTTCATTCTTTACCAACCACACCGCGGGTATCTTGTGCTCGGCAAATATAGGAATCATAATACCGGGCCACCGACACCAAAGGGCGATTGATAGACGCGAGCTCCCCATCAATTCTCCGCTCCGTGCCCCCACCGGCATCCAAGGTCCACGTAACCGTTGCTCCCTTCCGGTCCTGGCGGATTCCCGTGATAACGAATACCGCTCCCCCCTCCGGGTGAGATGTACACAACCTGGATCTGGTGGGACAGAGTTTCGCTGAACATCAAGGGTTCGCATCCTCAAGGTTGCCTTCTATATCGGCTGTCGCCCTCGCGTATAGACGGTTTCGAGTAACAGGAGACGCCTACCCTCCCGGCCAGCCCGGCGTACTGTCAATCAATCTTCTGATTAAAAAGTTTGTCTGGAATGGGAGAAATTTGAATAATTATTCTCTCCATCTGATGAATCTTCTTCCTAGAAAGATGAGAACAAGAGTCTCCACTATGAGTATGACCAACATCGGTAGCTGAACGGATGAGTACATCTCAACGGCCTTAGGAAACAATATTCCCTGAAACAACACGGCCGCTGGAGTGACGGGAGAAACTGACAGTACATATATAACTCCTCTTGGAAGGTAATAAAAAGGATAGAAGGTTGGAGGAAGAACGGTCATTATGATGGAAAGAATTGCAGTGATACCCCAGACATTTCTAATGTGTTTCAGGAGACCAGCTATGATGAACGAAAGATTTGAAATTGCAAGAGTCAGTAGGATGAGTATCCCTATTATGGGAAGTGCCGA
>JAMCQR010000032.1 GCA_023379555.1 Thermoplasmatota archaeon
CACAGAAAACTAAAGAATGGCGATCCTGGTGACATTTTGATAATTTCAAACGGTTCGGATAATGAAGAAAAGATTTTTAGAAAAGGAGATGGAAGTGAAATCGATCCTGTCCTTTCACTTGGAATAGAATATTGAATCGTTTGAAATATAGCGTGTTAAGCAATTCATCAGTCTACTTGGAAAAAGGTTAAACTGGAATTTTCAGAGAGGTGTTTGATCTGCATGACAAACACCCCCGTCGATACGATAGAGAAGAGAGACAAGAGAGTTCGGAGCAAGTACAATCCGTCACTCGTCGGGAGGATAGACATTCCTCCTCGACATATCATCCATGGACTCCTGGAACGATGATCTGGGTAAAGAGAACGAGGGGAAGGTAGGCCACCCTTATGAATACCCACAGGAGCTCTTCGTCAGGAAGCTCTCCCGACCGACTGGCAAGTTTAAGCCGTTGAGCTAAGTCACCATCTTCCAGCGCATAAGGGGCATCCCCATATCAGGGATGATTGAGGAGATAAACGGTGCTTCAAGGGAGGGGATGACCGTCATAATAGACTCATCCGGCTTCAAGCTCACACAGAGGGGCGACTGGCTTTCAACCAAATGGAAGGCCGGGAGGAAGGGGTGGTTGGAGATGCACGGTAGCTATTGACGCAGAGAGGATGAACGTCGTTTCCTTGACAATAACGGATCTCTATACCCCTGACATCAAGGAGTTCAGGAAGGTGCTCCAACCGGTGATAGGCAGAGCGTTTTCTGTCTACCGCGACAGGGGGTACGAGAGCAGGAGGAACTTTGAATACCTCTCGAACAAGGGAATTGATGCAATAATTCCCACTCGAAGAAATGCCAGATCGCTCTCGAGGAGTGGTGGTCCAGCAAGAGGGAGGGTAGTGAGACGCATCAAGAAGATCGGTCTCGATGAATGGAAGAAGGAAGTGCAGTACGACAAGAGGTGGAGGGTGGAGATATTCTTCTCTGCTCTCAAGGGAACGGTGGGAGAGGTCATAATGGCAAACAAGCCGGTCTACCAGATACAGGAGGCCGTCATGAAGATATACGCATACTTCCTGATGAGGAAGAACACGGTGGTGAACTGATTGGTCGTCACCTACAATTGGTTGACATACTATTTTTTGGCCTTAGCACACCAGCGAGACGTAAAGAGCTGAATGAAAGGGAAGGACATTGTATTGCGAATATCAGAGAACGTATTGGCGTTAATTTAAATACGTGTCCCAGAGCAAGTCTTACACTAATTCTTATTACTAATAAGTGTATAAGAGATTAATGGTGTCTGAAAAAGCTATCTATGCACTGCTGTTGGTCATAATAGTAATTGGTGGCATAAGCACAGGTGCTGTATACTACAAGAGCGTAAGTGAAATTTCACCTTCGACATCTGGTCACGGAACACAAGGGGGGATCTATTATGTCACACTTCTTGAAACGATGAACAATTCCATGGGCAATATGATGCAACCTAGGTTCTTCATCGTCAGCAATGGGGGCCTCATCTCTGCAATCAATATCTCTCTGCCTTCCCATACTCTAATTGCACTTACCGTGATTTCCTATGATACACCTACTCCTGGGACTCCTGCTACATATTCGAATGTGACGGGCACAGTTGGAAATGTTATAACCTTCATAAACGGTACTTCTGCCACGGGGATGATGGTAAATGCTTCCTCCTCTATGCAGATGATGGGAAACTGGGAAGCAAATGTTTCCTCAATTCCAGCAGGGGAGATTGCACACACCATAACCGTAACGCAGATAGGGCTCAATATACCCGTTGAAGGCGGATTCACAGAAATTGCAAAATTCTACGTTAATTCTACCGGCTCATATACCTGGCAATGTATGTCTCCTTGTGGAACTGGTTCTTCGGGGTGGGGAGGCGCTATGGCCACCACGGGATGGATGACTGGGACTTTCTACATCTATTGATTTTTCTATATTTTTTCTTTATTTCCTAATGAGGAAGAATACAGTGGTGAACTGATTGGTTGTCACATTTAATTGCTTAACACGTTATTTGAAATATCATCATATATATAGGCGTGTTCGCCTCTTATTCTGTTTTGTCGTGAGAGATGGCAATGCTGGATTGTACAAGCAATGTCGAAGATAGGAACTTAGTAATACCTTTAGAACATTCAAAAGTGAAAGGGTATCAGAATGGATAAGAAGGAACAGGTCGCAAGGGAAGCACTCAACTACATTCTAAAGGGAGATGTTGTCGGACTAGGATCTGGGACAACAGCATCACAGTTCATCAAACTTCTCGGGCAGAGTGACATCAAGGACAGTATTGTCGGAGTGGCAACCTCAACTGCATCTGAAAAACTCGCTAGAGAAGTGGGAATTAAAACCGTAGACATCGACGCAGTTGACTGGATTAGCCTCACAGTGGATGGAGCAGATGAAGTAGACAAAAACTTGAACATTCTGAAGGGGGGAGGAGGCCAGCTCACTAGGGAGAAGAAAGTGAGAAACAAGTCGAAAAACTATCTTGTCATCGTATCTGACGATAAGTTGGTGGAAAGAATAGGGAACAGGTTTCCGATACCTGTCGAGGTGCTCCCTTTTGGGCACGAAACCACAAAGAAGGAGCTCGAAGGACTAGGGTTGACGTGTCAGTTCAGGGGAGATTTTGTGACCGACAATGGTAATTTGATCTGTGACTGTAAACCACTTACAAGGCTCGATCTGAATAAGACAGATCAACAACTCAAGATCATTACGGGAGTCGTTGAAACGGGACTCTTCCTTGGAGGCAAGAAAACGGTTCTTGTATCTGACGGAAATGAGGTTAAAGTACTGAAATAGCGTAAAGCCTGGTTACAGCACCAAGTTCTGTATCTGTCCAAGCACGTTCTGCATATCGGAAATTTTTCTTCTCTGTTCTTCTTCCAGCTCTTTGACAATTTCGTTGAAAGGTTTCGCAAGTCTATAGCCATGGACTGGTCTTCCCTTCCCTTCTTTCTTTATATCCCTCTTCATTATCCAACTGTGCTCTTTCAGGATTCGCATAGCAATTGAAACTTCTGGTTGTCGAAGGTTCGCGTTTTTCTCGATCTCTACTGAGGTAGTCTCCGGCCTTCCTTTCATATAAACAAGTGCCTTGGAGACGTTTCTTGGTACGCCCATCTGAATCAGTAATCCAGATAGCTTCTCGTCCTCAGCGGTAAATCCGTCTATCATACAATTGTTAATAAAAATTCTATATTTATATTTTATCAAATTTATTTAGCTTGTATTTTATCCTTGATTAAGAGGCCAGAGAATAAATTGATTTTCAGGAATGGTGAGATTGGTAGGTGCAGCTTTAGCTTATTCTAAATTACATAGGTCATTTACCTATTAATGTACCAACATAAGCCGGTAACTTGGTTGGACATTTTGAATCAGACGTGTTCACAAAAACCTTTTAGTACGTCTGATGTTAGCTACGAAATACAGTGATTTGAATGACCGTTGAGGGTGACGAAATTTTAAAAGAAGCTCCTTCTGAAGTTCCGGCAGAGACGCTGGTTCGATTCAACCATGACGAGCTTAGGTCTAGAGTATTTATAGACAAATATGCAATGAAAGACAACGATGGCATCCTTCTTGAGAAAGTACCTGAAGAGATGTGGAGACGAGTGGCCAGAGAGATATCGTCCGTCGAAAGTGAACAACTAATGGCAGAGTGGGAAAGCAAGTTCTACTGGCTGTTGGAGAATTTTAGGATGATCCCAGGTGGTCGAATCTTGTTTGGGGCGGGCCAGGAGAAATTCAAGAGGAGAGCCACCCTCAACAATTGTTATGTGATTCCAATAAGGGACGACTCTCTTGAGTCGATTTTCGACTGGACAAAAGAGGCTGCAAGGACTTACTCTCTAGGAGGAGGGGTAGGGACGGACATAAGCATCCTAAGACCGAGAGGTGCTCCAGTCAATA
>JAMCQR010000033.1 GCA_023379555.1 Thermoplasmatota archaeon
TCTCCTTGAGGTAGGTAGCTATCCTGCCCTCCATCCAAGATACTCCTTCGTCTCTTAGCTTACGTCCCTTGCCTGATGTTAGTATCTCTTCCCCCAGGTGGAACAGATCGGTCTGCACCTGAGAAAGATCGCTTTTCATGTCGTCCCACGATAGCTGTACTTTCGAATAACCTATATGCGATATCAGTTCGTCCAGAGTTCCCTCCCATTCAATGACTGGGGTGTCCTTCGTCACTCTCTTTCCAGAAGGGGTGTCCGTCTCTCCCGTATCTCCACGTCTTGAATACACTAGTAACAATCCTAATCCCATATTTCTCGTTTTGGTGAACTATAAGACTTACTATTTCACGTGTTAATTTCCATTCTTATACTCCTTTTGCAAGGATTCTGAATGGTGCAATGGTACATTCTCTAAATTATGAAATGAGAGGAATCATGTCCAGTTATTTCGATGATCTTGTCTACCTGCAGTTTGAACAGGTGGGTGAGGTCACCCAGTCCTAGATTATAGACAATGACGACTATGATGTAATTGGCTTCTGTCGCTACAATTGCACCAATGCTCTTTGTGGAATTATAGAAACCGAAATAATCTCCAGAATAGTTGGCAATGCTGATGTTCGTCAACTTCCCCAGAGCCACTCCGCTCGAAATTACTGAAAGCAGATGCGATTCCAGGTAGAGGTATCCGGAGAGGGCCGACCTGTTTGATGAGTTCTCGATGATTGCCAGTATTATGTTCGGAGAGGTTACGTTCCCTCCAAAGGTAGGGACTGGGGATGCATTGGTATAGTCGGCACTCGCAATGTTGTTGCCACTTGGAAGAAAGGCAACACTCCATCTACTACTGTTGCGCATTACCGTTCCGATCTCACCAGAGGTCAAAATCATGTTGCCCGGAGAGAGTGATCTGCTCAGAGTAAGCTCATGGGCTCCAAACACTCCGATGGTTGTGACCGCCAGTATGATGACCACGACGATCATGACCTTGGATTTCTTTGACAGGTTCTTCTTAACCTCTGCGACTGAAGGTACCTGGGACACAGCGATTTCAAATCAAATCTCTATAAAAATGTTATTGAGAAATATCTGGTCATTCAGACGAAAGTAACTGCCACAAATGAAAAGAACTATTCAAAGGGAAGTGATCATATGCTAAGCCGTCAGGGGCAGTGTGATGAGTTTAGCCTTAACTGAGTATGATGAGTGACAGGCGATCTGATCTGCTCCTTTCGCTTTTCATTCCATCGTGCGATTCTTAACTGCCTGAAAAAACAGATCAAAATTCCCCTTCTCGAAAGCTTCATCTATCATCCTGAAGAACAGTGAAGTTTCGGTATCCGGAAGCAGACCATTAATTGCGAGCAAAAGCCTCTGCTTAGTAGAGATCATTTCCTTGAGGTCGCCCTCCAGAAGCCTGATCCTATTATCGATCTCTTTCAATTGCACTATGAGATCCTGCAAGGTACCTCCCAGAGTTTCCAACTCTTCCTCATCGTTGGTGAAAACTGATATGTTTTCTATGAACTGTAAGAGGGAAAGGAGGGGATGACTGGCCTTGTAAAGGATCCTGGGGGGGCCCTCATCCGACTCTATTTTTCCCACCTTGAAAACCAATCCACTGTCCTCCAGCAGCTTGATGTGCTTTGCTATCAGCTGCTGCGAACTCCCAAGCGACCTTGCGAGTTCAAACGTGTACGAGGGCCTAATGGAGAGTATGCTCAGAATCTTTCTTCTGATGTCATTGTCAATGAGATCCAGCAGGTCTGTTGTCATGCTTAATCTACTGGAATCCTCTTCCCCGTCCTCTTCTTTGTTTGAGGTTTCTTCACTATTATGTCCAGGACTCCGTTCGAATACGAAGCTTTGATATTTTCAGGAGGGACTTCATCATCAAGTTCGACTTCCTTGTAGTATTTCCTTCCCTCTTTTTCGACTTTCAAGATCAGAATATTGTCACTCGTTTCGATCGATATGTCGCTCTTGGTAACTCCCGGGAGCTCCACCGTAATGTCAGTTTCATTCTCCCTCTTCTGAACGTCCGTTATCGGTTCTCTGTATTCCATGTTCGGCAATTCCGAATAATCACCAGTCTCCCTTGGGATATTTCCGAATTCTTTGAACTCTGGTTTTCCGTCTTCCCCTAATCTGTATGTGAATCCATAAACATAAGTTCCAGGTTGGACCTGTTCCTTTATGTTCTCGATCTCGTCAAAAGTATCGAACCATCTTTCTATGAATCTCCTATATTCCCTGTCGTTGTTCTGGAGGAAGTCTTGGACGTCGCTCCAGAAGTCATCTTCTTTTCGTCTATTTTTTCTATTGACCATGTTTACCACCTTCGGTTAACAACCGCTTGTTGAGTAGTAATCCAAATCACCCTATTAAATCTTACTGAGGTCGGTTTCCAACTCTAGTTAAAAGCCCTACAATCCGTCAAAATTTGACCCATTTCAACATCTAAGAGTTCGTGCACTTAGAACAAAAGTAGATCTCCTTCAGTTCTGCTTCTTGACTGCATTGTTGTATTCCATGATGGTGGTTATGAGTGAAAGGTGGCTGAAGGCTTGAGGATAATTACCGAGGTAACGGTGAGTTACGAACTCTATCTCCTCTGGCAATAGGTTAATGTCATTGAGTAGGTCCAGAATCATCATTATTCCATCGTGAGCTGTCTGCAACTGTTTATTCAAGATCAGGTTCCTTATGTACCAGAACGATACCATCAGAAATGCGTTGTCTTCTCCCTTGAGACCGTCGTCAAGAGTGTATCGCTTGAATAGGAATCTCTCAGGCATCAGATTCTCCTCAACGACCCTGAAAGTGTTTCTGTACACATTGTCTGAGGTTGTGCAGAAACCGAATAAAGGAAGCCTGAGGAGAGCGGAATCAATATCATCCGTTTCGTAACTCTGTTTGAAATAACCCTTTGACGAAACTCCCTTCCCATATATCTCTTCACGCAGTTGCCTAGCTTCACTCATCACCGAGGCAGCACTTTCCTCGTCACCCATCTTTGAATGAAGCCACGCAAGATCTACCAATGCCTTCCAGGCCAAGGCTTTTGAATAAACGTAGTTTCTCCTCTCTCCTCTGATTTCCCAGATCGATGAATCCGGCTTCCTCCAAATATCAATGAGCGAGTTTCCGATATCGAATGCCTTCTCCATGGTGTGAATGCTCAGAAATCCAGAATTCTCCAGCAGCATTCTCAGAGAGACAATCAGCGAGGCATACTGATCGATCTGGAGCTGACTTTCCGCTCCATTCCCGATCCTAACAGGGGCCGAATTCATGTATCCAGAGAGATCCAGTGAAGACTCGTCTATGACAGAGTCCTCGCTCACTTTATACATGGAAGTCAACTTTCCGTCCTTCTCAAATCTGTCTATGATGGACAGGTAGAATTTGGTCGCTTCATCTATGTAGCCCAACTGTACGAGGCCCTCAATAACGTACGAAGTATCCCTTACCCACATGAACCTGTAATCCCAGTTTCTCTCACCGCCGATTGACTCCGGTAAGGAAGTGGTCGGAGATGCCACCATGAAATTATTGGGGTCGAAAAACAGTCCCTTGAGTGTGAGTAACGATCTGTTGACAACGTCATAGTAAATTCCCTGATATTTTGATCTCATCAGCCAGGTCTTCCAGAATTTCCTTGTCTGCCATAACCTGTCTTCACTCGCAAAGAGTGCAGGAGGGTATGCTTTCTTAAGATTGTGAGTTGTCACTACCCACTTCACTTCAGTAGCAGGAATGCTCACTGTCCCACAAACCGAGTCATCTTTGATATCGAGTTCTAGGTCCGTTGAAAGAAACTGGCTCGAGTCGTTGGAGAAAACGATGTAACCTTTCCCATCAGTCTTTTCAACCGACTTCCTAATACTGGATATGAAGGGACTGAAGTCAACTTCCATGTTGACATCAGCATACGTCTCAATCCTTCTGTGGATCTCTGAGAAGTATACCGAATGTTCGAAATTCATTGGCAAGAAGTCCATTATCGACACTACCTTGTTCCTCTTTTCTGTGAATAGGGTGTGCAGAATGTTCGTGTCTGGTTCATAAAACTGTCTTGATTCCAGATTCTTGTTGAGGGGACGGATGCTGAAATAGCCTCCCTTCTTCCTATCTAGTATGGAGGAAAACACCATCTGGGAATCAAAATTAGGGAAACAGGCAAAGTCGACCTCGCCAAACTTTGATACAAGAGCTGCGGTTCTATTGTTCAACAATACTCCGTGATCTTCGATGCGTGGATATTCCGGATCTATAGGCACCTTCCTCCAACCCAATAATCATTAAAATCTTTTCAACCATTTTGGCCCTAATAATCGGTGAAAAAAAGAATTATACGTGCTTTTCGCGACGGAGAGACAATTACAGCGGAAATTCGGCTAAGTCAACCAATCGAACGAAGGGATGTTTAGCGGAGCAGCTCAATCCGATAATGTAGAGTAGACAACGAGAAGAATTGCATTCTCTTAACCTAAAAGTAAGTAACACAGTCCGTAGAGAGTTAAGGGAATCGAGGAACTCCCAGATTCAATGGCCACGATCAAGATAGAAGTGAGGGTAAAACTCAAAGAGGCGGATTTTCATCAATCTCCATATTGTGGATGGAACTTGGATGCGATGCGGGAAATCAGGACGACTCATTAAACGTCAAAGATGTTTTCTTGAACCTATTTTCAAAGGCTAAAGTGCAAAACTCTCGAAATCATTATCGATATCGATATCGTTATATATATTGTTGAATTTACTGTTATGGAACCTGGAGAGGGTCGATGGAATAGAGGAATCATCTTCTTCATAATTCTATCTATGGTAAAGGATGGTCCTATCTACGGGAACCAGGTAGCTAACTGGATTTCCGAGAGAACGGACGGGGCTTGGAAACCAAGTGCAGGCTCGATTTACCCAGCACTAGAGCGGTTGAAACACAGAGGGCTCATTGAACGTTATGAAGATAACGGCAAGGTTATGTACAGGATGACAGAAAAAGGTTCTAACTTCATTGCCAAGATAAAAACGAGGCATCTTGAACGCTCACCCATGGCCAAATTTATGGGAAAATTGTGGATGGATGCACAGAATCCAGAGGAAAGAATGAGGTTCATGCTCACTTCTGCGCAACGAACGTCGGAATCACTTGAAGAAAACCTCAAAAATATCCGGGAGGGAACTGAAGATCAAAAGCAGTTCGAAATATTCCTAATGTCCTACGAACTGGAATTAGAAAAGACGTTGAAGACCCTCAGAGGTGCAAGAGAGAAATTGGCAGATAGCCAAGTGGTGAAACAATGAATGGAACTATTATAGAAACCAAGAATCTAACTAAAGTCTACAATGGGAAAATCAAAGCAGTCTCAGAACTGAACCTGGAAATTAAGGAAGGCGAGATATACGGTCTTGCGGGTCCTAACGGTGCAGGCAAAACGACGACAATAAACATGCTGATAACAAGAATCGCCCCCACTGGAGGAACTGCGACGGTTGGAGGCTTTGACATTGCGAAAAATTCGTTGGCAGTCAGAAAATTGATCGGTGTGGTACCGCAGGATTTCACAGCGGACGAAGATCTCACTGGACGGGAGAACTTGATGATGGTTTCCCAGTTCTACGATGTGCCCAGAGCAAAAGCACAGGAGAACATCAGAAACTTACTCAAACTCGTGGACTTGGAAGAGGCAGCTGACAGGTACGTAAGAACATATTCAGGAGGCATGAGGAAGAGACTCGAGCTGATCATAGGTCTCGTTCACGAACCAAGAATTCTCTTTCTAGATGAACCGACCCTAGGTCTGGATGTACAGACCAGAACGCAAATGTGGAACTACGTGAAGGAAATCCAAAAGAGACTCAATGTCACGATCATACTGACCTCTCACTATCTCGAGGAGATAGATGAACTGGCCGCAAGGGTTTCAATCATAGATCATGGCAAGATCTTGATAACCGGAAGCCCAGCCGAGCTTAAGGCGTCTCTTAAGGGGGATATTATCACGATCACCCTTTCAGACCAACAAAGTGCTGAATTGATTAAAACGATTCCCGATGCTGTAGAGGTAACAGATGCGGGGCAGAACACGGTCAAGATAAAGGTTGTAAATGCAGATGACTCGCTTCCCACACTCATCAATTTCATATCTCAACACAAGCTGTCAACGATCAAATTGACCGTGGTGAAACCCACGCTTGATGAAGTATTCCTAGAATACACTGGGAGATCGATTAGAGAAGAAGAAGGGGGCATGGACAGAATGAAGGTTGCAATGAACATGAGGAGGGCGAGACGATGAGCGGACTGGGGCCCCTGACTGTCAGGGAACTGAAGAAGTGGGTAAGGAATCCAATATTCTTTGTCACCAATCTGATCCAGCCAATCTTCTGGATCGCACTGTTTGGAAGTGCCTTTGACATCACGAGGTTCTTCCCGGGTGCAAGCACGTACGTGCTAGGAGGAGCACCCAATTACATAACGTACATAGTCGGAGGGGTTCTGACCACAATGGGTCTCTTCACTGCAATGTTTGCAGGAACGCAGATAATATTCGACAGAAGACTCGGTCCGATGGGAAGATTCCTTTCTTCTCCTATCAGGAGAAGTTCAATAGTTTTCTCGAAGATTATATCTTCAGTCGTCAGGATCATGCCTCAAGTGGTCATCCTGATCGTTGCCGCGTATCTCATACCAAACGGACTGAAATTCGTTCACGGATTCACGATAATAGACGTCCTCGTACTTGCAACGGCGATCGTTCTTGTAGCGTTCATATTCTCGTCGATATTCAGTGTCATAGCAACAAGAATGACGAACATGAACTCCATATTCGGCATAGTGAATCTTGTGAATCTTCCGTTGATGTTCGTGAGTTATGCAATGTTTTCGCCATCCATGATGGCTCCGTGGCTCGCGAATGTTGCGAAGTATAATCCTGTTTCCTGGTCTGCCGAGGCAATCAGGATGGTCATAATAAATGGAAGTCTTACAGCCTCCCAGTGGACTCAGGTAGGGCAGTGGCTTGGCGGATTGGCGATACTTGCAGGAGTGTTAATGCTGCTAACCGCGATTCTTGCGGAGAAAGAGATCAGAGACTGACTTCCGATACGAGTCACAACTTTTTCCTTTTTTATTCTTGGCTCCTTTTACTGCAAAAATGTGTTTCATTCAGAAAAGTGATACTGCAACTATTTTCTCCAGCACCACTCAGTTATGGAGGTCTTTGTACAAAGAGTGACTTTTCTTGAGTCTCCGTCCAATTTCCTCAATCGATCCCGGAGTTATCCCAGAGAAAAATTCCTGAGCACTCTCGAAACCCTTGCGTTCAGATTCATCCGCTTTCCTGTCAGATTTGAAACAGGTCTTGGAATTAAGAATGTATTTGGGTCCGAGGCACAATTTGAAAATATACTCGGCACGTGGTGCGTGATAACAAGATGTTACAGTATAAACGGATACAATGTCCGGAAAGTTGTCCAATATCTTTCTTGTGAAGTAGCCGTTTCCTATTGTGTCGAGAGCTTCACTTTCAACCAAGATGTAGTCCGAGGGAACATCTTTCTCAGTGGCATAATCACGCATTGCCTCGCCCTCGGTCTTCGATATCGAGGGATTTGTCCTTCCTCCCGAAACGAGAAACAGTGAATTGCTGAGAGTGGACCACAACTCTATTGCCGTATCCATTCTCCCCCTAAGTTCAACATGAATTTCGTTTGACAAGAGACGATTACCTAACACAACCACAACCTTGTTGGGCATCGGGCCGAAAGATGACGAAGCACCCATTATAATATGTATCTGCTGGGGGTATTTCGCTTTTCTTGGAGATGTTTTCAAGTTTTGGTACCTCCAATGCTAGGAGCTTCTGATAGATGGAATCTGGAACATTTCCACCATTAGCAAGTGAATATTGCAATTAACTTTCTGCGTTGTCACGAACAACAAAGTATTATCCATTTCTAATGGGAACACCTGTCTTTGTGGGAGGATTTTTTTTCATGAAGTGGCTGAATACAAGGGTGAACGTCAAAGCCATTATCACGGTGGCAAATATTGCAACTGAATAGTATGTGTTGGTGATAAATCCCTTAGACAGGGCGATAGAAGCTATGATTATGCCAACAGCTCCCCTGCCTCCAAAGATCCCAAGTGATGTTCCCGGGGTTATGCTCTTCATGTATTTTCTTGAGAACATGTAGGCCGCAAACCCTCCGATAGAGACGGTCATCAAGATCAGAAACAACATATAGGGGAGTGTCGAAAGCGGGAAGATTGACACTTCCAGACCAGAGATGCTGAAGAAGAGCGGAATAAAGAAACTGGAATTTATTCGCTGGAAGGTTCGCTTGAGCACTCCGTACGCCTGTTCCCCAATCGAATTCTGATGAATGATCAGTCCAGAGAAGAAGGCTCCCAGAACGAACGTAATTCCTATAAATTCAAAGAGGACAGATGCAGCAAGTCCCATCAGTATCACTATTGCAAAGATGACTCCTTCTTTCTCAATCTTGGTGATCCTATCCAGCCAGCTAATCAAAAGAAGCGACTTTGACTTGAGGAACATGTCCAGAAAGTACAATGCAACGACGAATGCCGCCAGAGCAGCAGAATCAATACCTATTGTCAAGAGTGGTCTGTGGAATGAGACAAAGATGATGAAAGCCACAGCGTCACTCATTGCAACCCCTCCGAGAAGTTTGAATCCATCTTCGGTTCTTATCAGTCCAGATCTGACCAGCAACACTGAAGTTATTGAAATGGAGGGTATGCTAACCGATAGAGAGGTACTTACAGCCTCTAAGTACGGCAGCTTAAAAATAAACAAAGAACCAACGGACATCACTATGAAAGGGACAATGAAGGCCGTTACTGCGAACCCTGTAACATACCTGATGTTCTTTGTGAAAATGTCTGCTGATGCTTCAATTCCAATCTGAAGTATAATGAAAAATAGAGCTAGAACACTTATGGTAGAAAGTGCAGCGGATGGAACTATGAGGCCCGATATGGCCGGACCTAACAGTATCCCGGCTATGATCGCGCCCACCACCTCTGGAAGAGAGAATGCGTGGAATATTTCCCCCAGTCCTATCGCGACGATCAGAAGGACCAGAATCTCTGTAATTAGGTCTACCAATCATTGCTTTACAGCTAATCTAATATAAAAACTCTAACTAATTTAATGACTGAATGAACTTCTATTATCAAGGAAGGCAGCAGGTCAGTCGATTGTTATTTCGATCCTAATGACTGCATAATTGAGTTTGTTTATTCTTGAATAATTTATGAAATTATAGCTTCTTCCAATTTTCATCCGTAATATCAATACTTCGCCAGAGATGTTATTGGGGCATAAGATAGAAATGTCAAGAGAACATCGTTCAGGGTGATTATCAGGATCGCTACGAAGGAAGATTGGAAGTCGATCAGCAATCTTTCGAGAATATCTGGATATAGCGATTGGATCAACGATACTGGAATAGAGTTCTTGGAAAGCGGTTATACCATGGTTGCAGAGGGTGAAGGTATACTTGGATTTGCAAAGGCCGAGGATGCTGGAGACGGATCTATGTGGTTAAGCGCACTAAGAGTTCATCCATCACACAGAAGGAGAGGAATAGGTGAAGACATTACAAAATTTGCTCTGGAACTGGCAAAGAAAAGAGGTTCCAAGTTTGCAAGGATGTTCGTAGAACCATCGAATCATAAATCCATTAACCTTGTAAAGAAGCTGGGATTCGAGTTTAGGGAAGACTACAGTATCTTCTGCGGATCAATCGATACTTCTGGCTGGCAACTTTCCAACCTTGAAGAGGATGTGTACGTTGGCGCTGGTTGGGCATTCGTTCGATTGAAGGATTATGGATTGAGCGATCTTTCTGTAAAAGAAAGAGAAGGAGTAAAAGTTATTGAGAAAGATAGACCCAATAACAACGCATTTCAGACCATAATAATTAGCGGAGAACTCAAAATGTTGAGCGTCACCAATTCCGGATATGTAGCCGTTCCGTCTAAATGGCAAGATCAGGTCGCGAAGTTTCTCAAACCATTTGAGGACTTTGCTGCCGCATCTCTTTTTGAACTAAAAATTTAGATCCGGTCATCCACACCTACTGGTCAGTTCGTGCTATTGAGTAATTTTCTGATTTCTCTCTCAAGATAATCATAAATTCATCCCTCTTTTACTGTGAATGTCGTCCATCATCTTGTCCAACTGCTCCTTTGTTATCTCTCCCTTTGCATACCTCTCTCGAAGTATCTCCTCTGCCCTGTCATGCTCCCACCAGTTCCAGTCGTGCATATGATGATAGTCATGCCATCTCCAGGGCCTGAAGAAGAACCTGACGATGAAGAATAGGACCCAGAGGAAAAAGAACAGTCCAATAAGGTTCCATATCCAGCTCCAGGGGTCGAAAATCAAGGCTGTAGAATTGGTAGGAGGAAGTACACGCCTCCCTCCTGACATCACCACTTCAAGAACTGTAGCTACACCAATCAGAATGAACATTCCAGCAAGGCCGATCCAGACCCACTTGAATCCATCATTTCTCCCGTTCATTTCTGTCTCCTCTATCCCCACTCCAGTATTACATTCTTGGTTTCTGGCTTTGGCTCTTCCAATACATTCTTGGAAATCCTGAAATTAACAATGTCATCATCCGGAAACTTGGCCAAGTACCAATAATATCCGAATCTAGGAAAAAACCGCTTGACCTCAATCTCGATTGTTTGTGCCATTCAATAATCACTTCTTCTTTTCATCTTTCAGGACGACTTTCATTCTACCAGTCTCCTTACAACAATAATGCGATTTTTGACCATTAATATTGCCTGAACCAAAATCAAGAATATTTCTCCAGATCCAAACGAAAGGACGAATATGGTTTGATATAACCTCGACGTGTTGAACTCGGCTATTCCGTTCATGTAGACCCCCAGACCTCCCATGGTCAAGGCGAAAACGATTATTAAAATCCAGATGTTATTTGCAATCTTTTGAGCCAGCCGTCTGTTCATTCTTTCTCAACCCATTCCACTGTAACCCTTAGTTTCTTTGGAGTCTCCTTCTTATCGAATACCTTTCTTGGGATAAAGATACTAGTCTTGTTTCTCAGTCCTTTTGATTCCTGGTCGAAGACCACCACGTGAGGAGAGCCAAGATGCTTTCGCACACCCATAAATTCTGTTCTAGCCATTTAATAATCCTACCTTTACTATTTAATTATGGACTTTATCGTTATATAATAAAATACCTATCGCATTCTTGGCAGATCAGGAACTGCATTGACCTCATCCCAAGCAAGGCTCTCAGGTTGAGATACACAACAATCTTTGGCATCCCGATAATCCGCAGTATAAGGACAGGAGAATTCCAAAAGGTCAATGTTGAAGAAGTGAGACAGGATCATAATGTCTTGTTTCGCAGCGAGGGGCAGGAGATGAACGAAGTGGTCAAAAAATGTGGATGATGAATGAATCAATACGGGCGCAGAGGGATTTGAACCCTCGACCTATGGCTTAGGAGGCCATTGCCCTATCCAAACTAGGCCATGCGCCCTCGCATCTTCCGTATATTTTCCACGTTTTAACTATTTCGAGCGAGAAGTCCCCTTCTGAAGGGAGGGGATGAGAGCGAGCAGAAAGGTATATATGTTGAAGAAATGTGTGAATTCGCAGGAGACAGAGCGCCATAAGGACATATAAGTTCAGGCTGTATCCATCTGCTGAGCAGGAGAAGATACTCATAAGACAGTTAAGCCTCTGCAGGGAAATGTACAATGCATTCCTGCAGCAGAGGATCTACGCACACAGGATGGGGATGAGCATCAACTACAACTATCAGCAGGATCAGATACCCGAACTTAAAGGGGGCATAATAGATTATAAGAATGTTCATTCTCAGGTACTGCAGGACGTTGCGAGAAGAGCGGACAGAGCATACCAGAACTTCTTTCGTCGCGTTATGGAAAAGAAAGCAGGGAAGCAGATCAAGGCAGGATTTCCGAGATTCAAGTCCGCAGAAAGATACAGATCTATCACATATCCGCAGTCCGGCTTCGAAATACTGGAAAACGGGCACCTCTCTCTTTCAAAGATAGGAAGAATAAGAATGTTCACGCATCGCCAGATAGAAGGACAGATCAAGACTCTCTCTATCATGAGAGATGGAGTGGGAGACTGGTACGCATCCTTCTCAGTAATCCCGGCAGAACAGGAGCATACTGCAATCCAATGGCCTTCAGAAAAATGTGTTGGCGGCGATGTCGGTCTTCTGCATCTCATAACGTTGAGCGATGGAACAATCATCGAGCCACCTAAATTCCTCGCAAAGGGGGAGAAGTCCCTGATAAAGGCACAGAGAAACCTCTCCAAAAAGAAAAAGGGGTCCAACAACAGAGAGAAGGCAAAGAAAACACTCGCGAAAGAACACAGAAAGATCAAGAGGCAGAGGGATGATTACGCTCACAAGGCTTCCAATAAGATCGTTGCAAGCGGTGATATTATTGCTTTGGAGGACCTCGACGGTGCAGGGATGGTTAAAAACCATAATCTAGCCAAGAGCATAATTGATGCCTCCTGGAATACGCTGGTACAGCACATAACCTACAAGGCTGAAAGTGCTGGTAAGGTTGTGGTATTAGTGGATCCAAGAGACACATCGAAAACATGTTCCAGTTGCGATTGGGTGAAGGAATATATGACTCTTTCTGATCGCATATTTCTATGCGATAGATGCGGGCTTGAGATAGATCGAGATCTCAATGCTTCTATCAATATCCGCAATCGCGGAATCGCAAAGATAGGGAGGGGCACTCCCGAAGTCACGCCTGTGGAGATTGGAGCTCTGCCCGAAAGGGCAACTCCGGTCGTCGAATCAGGAAGCCCCTTGCACTAGCAAGGGGAGGATGTCACTTATTGCCTTAGAGTGAAAGGTTTTTGCACTGTTCTATAATTAAGTATTGTGATCTAAAATGTCTTTACCAAAAGTTTCTGTAATAGGCGCTGGCCAAGTGGGAGCAATGGTCGCGGAACACATCGCAATCAGGGAACTCGCGGACATATACCTGTTCGATGTAGTTGATGGAGTGGCAAAGGGAAAGAGTCTCGACATGATGGAAGCAATGCCTCACTGGGGCTCAGACTCATTCATGGAAGGGTACACTGTAGGATCCAACGGAGAGAACTACGAGAATCTGAAGAACTCAGAAGTAGTTGTAATCACTGCAGGGCTCGCCAGAAAGCCAGGGATGAGTAGAGATGACCTTCTTTACAAGAATGTGGATATCATAAAGAGCGCAGCAGAAAACATAAAGAAATACTCCCCGGACGCAACGATACTCGTTGTGACGAATCCAATGGATATAATGACATATGCAACTTACAGGATAATTTCCCCAAAGAAGCACAAGATAATGGGAATGGGTGGTACCCTAGACAGCGGAAGGTTCAGGACGTTTGTGGCCAAGGAACTCGGAGTGTCCGTCGAAGATGTGGTCGCATTCGTAATAGGAGGGCATGGAGACGACATGGTTCCTTTTGTTAGGTACTGCACTGTTGGAGGAATACCCATCACAGAACTTCTTCCGAAGGACAAGATAGACGCGATCGTAACTAGGACCAGGGGCGGCGGGGGAGAAATTGTCTCTTACCTGAAGACTGGGTCTGCATACTATGCACCAGGAGTATCAGTCACGGTAATGGTGGAATCGATTCTGAAGGACAAGAAGAGGGTAGTCACGTCTCCTGTTTTACTGGATGGAGAACTTGGAAAGTACTATGGAGCTAATGGATTGTTCGTCGGAGTGCCCATCAAGATTGGAAAGTCTGGAGTTGAGCAGATATACAAAATGTCATTTAATGAAGATGAAAGAAAACTCTGGGATGTCACCGTTGGTCACGTCAAAGAGAGCGTCGACAAAGTCAACGCGTACCTCCATCTCTGAGCATCCATCTTCTTCTTTATTTTTCGAGATCTTTCGTCCATTTTTGAATATCTTCTCTATTTATTTTGAACAGAATGCTCAAGTAGTTGCACAAAAATTACAAACTAATTATTGATCAACTCACCGAGAAAGAATATCTCCTAATTGTGTTTAAGTCGAGCACTGCTGGTCAGTTGTGATCGTCCAACTGGAAATTTTTTTATTGTCTTAACTCAATAGGTTTGTAGGGTACGTCGAGTGAACCGGTATAGTACTCCAAAGGTCTCACGAGTTTGTTGTTGTGCCAGTATTCTACGATGTGTGATCCCCAGCCAGACATCCTCGACGCTACGAATATGGGAGTGAAGAGTTTGCTGTCTATGCCCAGCACTCTGTAGAGCGGACCCGCGAAGAAATCAATGTTTGGCCATATTCCCTTTGATTCTCCAAGCTTTTCGACCATAAGTTTCTCTGCCCTAAGGGCAATCTGAAGGAGTCTCCCGACTTCGTCGGTAGGTTCCTTGACCAGGCTTTCCTCGAGGTAACTTCTAACCAGCTTTGCCCTCGGGTCGTAGGCTTTGTACACCCTGTGACCGAATCCCATGATTTTCTGTTTTCCTTCGAGTGCTTCCTCTATGTACTTCTCTGTGTTGTCGGGGTCTCCTATCGCATTGATCATGTTCAGGGCCGCTTCATCGGCACCACCATGGAGTGGTCCTTTCAGCGTTCCAATGCCAGTAGTTGTCGCGGCATAAACGTCTGCTAGGGTGGATGCGGTAACTAGAACTGAAAAGGTTGAGGCATTGGTACTATGTTCAGCGTGAAGGATGAACATCAGGTCAATGAGTTTGCTCTCAAACTTGTTTGGTCTTCTTCCAGTGAGCATGTACAAAAAATTCTCAGACAGGCTGAGAGAACTGTCCGGTTCTATGTATCTTTTCATTTCTCTGAATCTTCCAGTTGCAGCCGCAATGTTAGGAAGCTTTGCAAGTAGAGTTATGATCTTATCAACCGTTGATTCAAGTTCCCTGTTGTTAGGGTCCTTGTCGTACATTACCAGCATCGATGTTGCTGTCCTCATAATGTCCATGGGATGTGCAATGGGTGCCATTTTTCTTATGACCTTTTTCACCTCATCTGGGAGGCCTGCCTTATCTTTCAGTTTCTTGACAAATTCGTCAAATTCCGTCTTAGTCGGAAGTTTCCCGTAAATCAGGAGATAAGAGACCTCTTCGAAGTTTGACTTTTCTGCAAGTTCCTCAATTGAATAACCTCTGTACCACAATCTGCCGTTTTGACCGTCTACCTTTGATATGGCGCTTTCATCAACATAAATCCCTTCTAACCCATAGTTTATGGTAGGTTTTTGAGCCAACATTTAGATCACATAAGTACTAGATCTAACGATTATAAAAGAGTAATTGGGAGTTTAGTCTATTTATGAAAATTTAGACAAAATGAATAGTGTCAATGAACCTTCGTCGTAGCAATTCCAGTCGATCCTTTAGGGTCCGTTCCGCTTCGTTAATCTCCTATGATTCTGAAACGCAATGACGGAAATTGAATGACGACCTTTCAGTCATACCTGAAAAGAGCTAAAGCTGTTTCTTCAATCTGATCTCGTAAATGCGATCAGCGGAAAGATACGTTTTTATGCTGGAAGTTTAAGTTTGCTCTCTTTCACTTTGTTTGTGAAAGACCTCATTTTTTCAGACAGGTCTTCATCAATGAAGTGCTCAAAAAAGCAAGCCCTTTCTTTAGCCGTTTCTTCGTCGCATCCCATCAGTTTCAAAAGTTCATAAATGGAACTCTCCTTCTTGCTCAGGTTGTCAAGAAGTTTTTTCCCTTTGTCTGAAAGCGTCATCCCTCTATATTTCTGATAGTTTATAAGTCCATCATCCGCCAGTTTGCTCAACATCTGCGATACGGAAGCAGGTGTCACTTTCAAGAACTCTGCAATCTCTAGAGGTCGTGCGTATCCTTGTTCCTTTATGAAATGATCGATGGATTCGAGATATTTCTCCCTATCCTCGTTCGTTTTCACAGACCTAAATATTTTAGGTAATATTACCCTTTTTCGCATAAATATAAATAGAAGAATTCTACTATTTAAGTAGTTCATTTGACTTAGTTAAATAAGGGTACATTTATTATTATAATTTAAGTCCGCTTAAATCGGCTCCCAGGTGCGATGTCAAATGTTTTTTTGAATTGTATAGATATTCTTTATTTAAATGGAAAGCCAATGGCAATAATACTATATTGCCTTTATATAAGTACCGCTCACTTACAAAAAATTGAATAAGACGGATGCCGATTTGGGAACGTGCAAGATTCCGTGCAATCGGAGAATCTGGAATTTATAGCAAAAGAAGTTAGAAAATCCATCGTAAAAATGACTTTTGAGGCAAAGAGCGGTCATCCGGGCGGATCTTTAAGCGTAACGGAAATTCTCACTTATCTATATTTCAGGGAGTTGAATATAGATCCAGCGAATCCTAACTGGCCTGATAGAGATAGATTCGTTCTCTCAAAGGGACACGCAACGCCCGCACTCTATTCAGTCCTTGCGACCAAGGGTTTTTTCGATAAGAGTCTTCTCCTCGGTTTTAGGAAAATAAGTTCACTGCTCCAGGGGCACGTGGTGAATCACGTTCCGGGCGTAGACATAACCGCCGGATCACTCGGACAGGGTCTAAGCAATGCAGTGGGACTTGCTTTAGCCGCAAGGATAGATAAGAAGAACTACAGGGTTTACGCCGTCATAGGGGACGGTGAGGCCGATGAAGGAAGCATATGGGAGGCAGCACTGTCTGCTGCTCACCTAAAGTTATCAAATC
>JAMCQR010000034.1 GCA_023379555.1 Thermoplasmatota archaeon
CTATCTTTTTCAGGTAATAAACCGCCGCTGCGAGTCCTACCGCACCCTCCACGTTTGGAGTGCCAGCTTCGAACTTGATCGGCGGATCTTCGAATATTGCAGAGTGGAAGTCAACGTCTTTAATCATCTCTCCACCTCTGTTGAATGGAGGCATTTCTTCCAGGAGATGATATTTTCCGTATAGGACGCCTATGCCCATGGGTCCAAGCATCTTGTGGCCAGAAAATGCAATAAAATCATACTGTTCCTTCATCTTGAACGGCATATGAGGAACAGACTGCGCTGCATCAATTATGAAAGTCGAGCCATTCTCCTTTGCCGCCTTTCCGATCTCCTCGATGGGATTTATTGTTCCCAAGACATTGGACTGGTGAGTTACCGAGACGATCTTTGTTTCCCGTTTAAGTTTAGACTTCAGGTCTTCGATATCTAGATGTCCTTCTTTATCGAATCCAACGTAGTCGAGGTAAATTCCTCTCTCCTCAAGTCGCATCCAAGGTAGTATATTGCTGTGGTGTTCCATCGACGTAATCAGTATCCGATCTCCCTTTCTCAGGGATTCGCCTATGGTGAACGAGAGTAGATTCAGGCTCTCCGTCGTGTTCCTGGTGAAGACGATCTCGTTGCTTCTTGCTCCTATGAATTCGGCAACGTTCGACCTTGAATTTTCGTAGAGTTCGGTGGCTTCATCAGCAAGTTTGTAGACCGAACGGTGGACGTTCGCGTTTGAACCCTCATAATAATTGACTATGGCATCTAGAACTTGTTTTGGTTTTTGAGTTGTGGCAGTCGAGTCAAGGTAAACCATGCTCTTGCCATTGAACTTCTTCTTGAAAATCGGGAAATCTTCCTTCTTACAGAAGTCGCTAATCATTACCAATCACTTCTTCCACAATTTGAAGATACTTCCTAGAAATATCTTCTGGAAGAGGATAGATAATGGGACTAATAAAGCCTTCTATGACGGCCTTTTTGGCCGTTTTGAGGTCAAGGCCCCTGCTCATCAGATAAGTCAATTCTTCCTCAGAAATATTGGACACAGATTCACCATGTTTCGCCTTCACCTCACCGTTGAAAATCTCGAGCACGGGAAGCGCATTGCCTGCAGCTTCCTTGGTTAACAATAGAAGGTTCGCAAGAAGCATTGACTCAACCTTGAACGCTTTTTCTCCAATCTTGATGAATCCCCTGAAAATAAGTGAGGAACTCCCTCCAAGGATACCTTTGAATGCGGTATTGTTCTTTCCGTGGATCGCCCTATGGTCAGTATAGACTTCGAGGTCAAGGTGTTCCTTCTTTTTCCCAAGCGCGGCTCCGTAGTACCATGACTCAGCGTGTTCTCCAACCTGGATCATCCTGAATCTCGAAATGCTCTTCTTTCCCGGAAGAGAAAGATGGTGAATCTTTAGCGTGGAATATCTCTCCATTATGATGGTCCTTTCAAGATAACTCAGTTCGGTGTTCTCTTCGTCCTCGAGTAAGAAGTAATCCAGCGACGAATTCTCGCCCACCTTTATCACCGTTCCGTGCGAAACTGAACTGTTGCCAGTTACCACAAAATTTTCAAGGATCTTTGCAGAAGAATTGTTGCCGATCGAATAGAAATTCCGAACATTGAAGTCCCTGTCTCCAGTATGAAGGACGTTGATCATCTTGTCCGACTGATAATTTTCAGGCACTCCCAGGTAGAATCCATCGTTGAAGTAACCCTGATTGATGGCGCTTATCTTGTCATAGTTTTCACTGAAAATGTCCTCTGGTTTCATCAGTCCCTGTGAGATGGCATCGCTCAAAGGGAGAAATCTTACGGGTCCTCCGCCAAACAATCTGCACGGAGACCCGTTATTCGTCGTGATGTTCCGCTGCATTCCTGCACAGCCAGACTTCACAGATCTCAACAGCGGCAGAAGATCGTTATCCTTGAGGGCAGTATAGCTCCTTACCGATGGAGAGTCGTGTTCTGCGAAGATAGGAAGGCTATCCGCCACCTTCTTCTTTTCTGCCGTTATGTCCTCAATGCTCACCCTACAGCACCATACTTGTTCATTTCCAGTTTTACTAACTTATTGAATTCTATGGAGTACTCGAGAGGAATCTCCTTGAGGACGTCATCGAGGAAGCCAAGCACTATGAGTGACCTCGCATCCTCTTCCCTGATTCCCCTGCTCATCAGGTAGTCTACCTGATCCTCGGATATCTTCCCTACCGAAGCTTCGTGTGAGAACGAAGCGCTCTCTTCCAGTATTTCGTTGTGGGGATACGTGTTGCTCTTTGATATGTCATCCAGTATCAGCGCATCGCACTGTACCGATGCCTTCGAATTGTATGCCCCTGGGTTTATTCTCAGTTGGCCTCTGTAGACCGACATACCTCCCCTTCCGGATATGCTCTTCGCTACCACTTTTGAACTCGTGTTTGGCGCTGCGTGAACGACCTTCGCCCCGCTGTCCTTCCAGACGGGTCCGATTCCGAGTGCCACGTTCAGGTTTGACGTGCTTGCATACGGTCCTCTCAGTATGGATGAAGGATATGTCATCGTGATCTTCGAGCCGAGGGAGCCCTGTACCCATTCCATTTGTCCGTTCTCTTCGACCCACGATCTCTTTGTGGGTCCGTTGATGATGTTGTCGGACCAATTCTGGATTGATGTGTACCTCATCTTTCCACCCTTCTTGACGTAGACTTCCACAATGGCCGCGTGAAGAGAATACTGGCTGTACGTGGGTGCGGTACAGTTGTGGACGGCGAATCCCTTTACTAAGTAGGAGTTCTGGTCCTTCACTTCAAGATTGTACACCTTGTCCTTGAATTTCTCTCTGACAATCTTCCTTATCGGGACGTAGAAATCGTTGCCAACCTTCCTGACCTGCGAGAACCTTTTGTTCTCTTTGTATTCTACGATATACTTGTCGCTTCTCTTCATCGTCCTTCCAGGAATAGTATCCTCTCCGCCCTTTCTGATCGATAAATTTGCAAAGATTCCATTTCTCGCTATGATCTCCTGTAACTGGAATGCAAGCATCTTACTGGCGGTCGACGCCCTGACCGTCACAGACTTGGATGGTTTCTTCGCGTAGACGTTGCCGTTCCCTTTGAGACAATTGTCAAGAAGGATCTTCTGTTTCTCGGGCGGCAATTCCATCAAAACTTTCGAAAGTTTCTTCCAGGCAGTTCCTTTCCCGACGTGTGTCTCGCAGAGTTCAATCAACTTCTTTGAATAAGAGACGACTGTGAAGTATCCGCCACGGACTTTCGTTATATTGACCTGCTCTCCAAGAGATTTGATCGTTTCGTAAAGATCCGTAGCCAGCTCTTTTCCCTTTTTCGACTTTCCGAAGCTGAAGGCTAGAACATTCATTTTTGATGCCTTATTGATGGAAACGGATCCCGCGGCCGTGTAGAGGCCAAGCACTTTGAGCACTTCTGGGGTCATCTCTTTACTATCTTTGGAACCCGTGGGCGCAACATAAACTATGAAGTCGCCTTCTGCAAGCTCCTCAGCCCTTATGTATTCAGGTCTCGCAGAAATGAGTTTCTTGGTAGATACTTCCGACCTCCACCCATTGCGCAACTTTCTCGAAGCTGCGACAGATTTTCTCTTGATCGCAAGCACCGGATGTTCCACCGTGAGCTTGAATGCATTCCCACTTGAGAGGGGAGTAAATGTCATCATGGTTCCATCATATGGTCTTTCGAATGTTCTGATCACCTTGGAATTCTCTCCAGAATGAGTCATCACATCTTCCGACTTATTCACCGAGCTTATGGGAACAAATGAGTCCCCCTTGCTTACGAGCTCTTCCGCAGGAAGGCAGCCTTCTATGTAGTGCACGGAAGCATCGGGTTCTGTGATTATAAGCGTTCTTTCGAACTGACCCTCGAGCGCTCCATTCATCCTGAAATACGCCTGAACTGGGAGATCCAGGTGAACCCCACTTGGGACGTAAAGGAAAGAGCCTCCGGACCAGACCGCTGTGTTCAAAGCGGCGAATTTGTTATCTGAAGGTGGGACGATCTTACCGAAGTGTTCCCTGACTATGTCTGGGTGCGACTTGACGGCGCTGTCCATATCCATGAAAATTACTCCTTTATCCTCCCACTGCTTCCTCAACCTCGAATAAACTCCCTCAGACTGCAACTGCGCAACGGAACCCGCGAGGTATTTCTTCTCCATCTCCGGTACTCCGAGCTTGTCAAAAGTATCCTTTATCTCCTTGGGCACATCCTCCCAGTTGTTCGACTTCCTGTCCTCAGGTCTTATGAAGTATGTGAGCTCATCGAAATTCAGTTCTGACAGATCTGGACCCCATGTAGGAACAGGTTTCGAGAGAAATATGTCGAGTGCCTTGAGCCTGATGTTCCTCATCCAGTCGGGTTCATTCTTCGCCTTTGAGATCTCTTCCACTACTGCCCTGCTGATACCCTTCTCCGTCTGATAAACTGGTTTTGTATTTGTTGTGAAATCGTACTTTATCTCGTTTAACTTCTTCACATCAACTTCTTCATCAGTTAATTTTTGCATCCACCTCACCTCCTTTATAGTATTCGTAGCCCCTCTCTTCAATCAACTTGGCCAGATCCCCTTTACCACTCTCGGCGATCCGACCGTTAATCAGGACATGGACGAAATCTGGTTTTATGTAATCCAGAATTCTCTGATAGTGGGTGATGATGATTATTCCAGCCCCGTCATCCTTTGCTCTGGAAATGGCTTTTGAAACGACCTTTAGGGCATCTACATCCAGCCCAGAATCTATCTCGTCCAGAATTATGAATTTTGGTTTCAATATCAGCATCTGGAGTGCTTCCATCCTCTTCTTTTCCCCACCCGAAAGACCCTCATTCAATCCCCTGTCGACGAACGAACTGTCGAGACCAAAGTACTTGAGAAGCTCTTTAACCTCTTCCACGAATTTCTTGTACTCCAGTTTCTCGTCTGGGTGAAGTGAGGAGTAGGCAGTTCTCAGGTAGTTTATGAACCTAAGTCCCTGTACAGAAACAGGTTCCTGGAAAGCAACGAATAGACCCTCTCTTGCTCTTTCATAGACCTGCAGATCGTTCAGTTTTTTACCGTTAATCAGGAGTTCACCACTGTTGACCTTGTACCTAACACTTCCAACGACCGTATGAGCTAGGGTGCTCTTCCCCGTCCCGTTTGGTCCCATTAGCGCATGAACCTCTCCAGACTTTACGGTGATCGTCACGTCTCTGAGTATCTCCTTGTCTCCAATAGAGACATTCAGGTTCTTTATAGAGAGAACGTTAGAAACCATTGTGATTCTGTATGAAATAATGATATTTAAACATTTTTTCCTGACTAAAGCAATAAAAGTTAAATAGAGTATTTAACTCAAGCAAATAATATGGAAGAAATAATTACTTTAGGTGAAAGCAAGCAGAAAATTCTGGAAGAACTTCTGGAGAAACCTAGAGTCGTCTATGAATTATCAGATTCACTGAACATCAGGAGCAATGCCATAAGGGAACACCTGATCATGCTCGAAGGCATGGGTTATGTAGAATCCAAGTTTGAGAAGACAAAAGTTGGAAGACCGAAGAAAATTTACAGCATATCGGCGGACGGAATGAAACTGTTCCCAAAGAAATATGATCTTTTGTTAAAGATACTGCTGGACGAACTCACTTCAGAAAACGGCACACTATGGGTAAGGGACTTCCTCAAGAGAGCGGGAGAGAGGATAGTCAAGGAAGACGGTTCAAAGACAAAAGACATTGGCGACCTATTGACATTTTACAACAATCTGGGTTGCATGGCCACAGCCGTTGAAAAGGACGGGAACATAGTGATCAAGAGGAATAATTGCATATACTATTCACTGGCTCTTGACACAAACAACGCTTTCTGCGGAACGTTTGAAGACGCACTCATAGAAACGATGCTGCCTTCTTATAAGGTAATCAAAAAAGATCCAATTTCCAAGGACAAGTACGACTGCGAAATAACGCTCTCAAAAGCATAGTGGCAAAGTTTTATTGCCTTCTCGCACTTAACCGTAAGAAATGCTGACGGTGATCGAAACCTTTTATTCCATAGAGGGAGAGGGACCCCTCATCGGAGTTCCCACATTCTTCATAAGACTCTCTGGCTGCAACCTGAGATGTGAATGGTGTGACTCCAAGTACACATACTCTGGAGGGGAAAAAAGGACCATCGAAAGTTTGGTCGACGAAGCATCCGAATATAAGTCGAAGTTTGTTTGCATCACCGGAGGAGAGCCTCTCATTCAGAAGGAAGTTTATCCACTAATGTACAAGCTCCTAGATAAGGAATACAAGATAATACTTGAAACGAGCGGCTCGATCTCTATAGAGGACGTTCCAACAGACGATAACGTGATCATTTCAATGGACATAAAGACACCATCTTCCAATATGGTGCAGCACAACATATACGAGAACATTGAGCTGCTCGCGGAGAAGGATTACCTCAAGTTCGTAATTTCAGACGAAAAGGATTATTCATTCTCAAAGTCAATAGTTGAGAAGTATCCCTTTGACGGTGAAGTGATTTTTCAGCCTGAGGGCGGAAAAAATTTGAAGGAACTTACCGAAAAAGTATTAAAAGAAAGATTGAATATCAGAGTACTGCCACAATTGCACAAGTTAATTTGGGGAGACAGGCGAGGAGTATGATAGGGCAGGAATACACTGATGAAGATGGGGAAAACGCGACCAAGATGGCCAGGAGGGCCATTGAGGAATACATTGACATAAAGTTAATTGTAAAGAACAGTTACGGAGGGAAGTTTGTCGAGAAGAGGGGAGTATTCACTACCCTGACAACTTCTTCGGGAAAACTGAGGGGTTGCGTAGGATTTCCGGAACCCGTATTCCCGCTAGGAGAGGCAGTCATAAAGAGCGCGATATCCGCTGCTTCGAGCGATCCGAGGTTTCCTCCCGTCACCAAGGAGGAGATGGACGATATGACTGTCGAAGTTTCAATGCTGAGCAAGCCGGTTGCGCTTGCCGTCAAGAACAGGAAGGACCTGCCGTCCATGATTGCCGTCGGGAGGGACGGACTCATTGCGGAAAGGGACTCATTTTCAGGCCTCCTGCTTCCGCAGGTGGCGGTTGAGGAAAAGATGGATCAGAAGGCATTCCTCAAAGCCGTTTGCTGGAAGGCTGGAATGGAACCGGACTGCTGGAAGGATGACGATACCTCAATCTCAACATTCAATGCAGAGGTCTTCTACGAAGTGGAACCAAGAGGACCAGTATTCAGGAAAGTTCTGTCAGCGGAGAAATAGTAATGGAAGCCTTTCACGGTCTATTCTACATTAGCGGAGAGTTTAGAGAGAAGTATGTCGTCGTGGACCGAGGGGTAATCAAGGAAGTGAAGAGCGAGCTATCCGGAATGAATGTCACAAGAATCAAGGGCCACGTCCTCCCTGGCGGTGTGGATATGCACGTCCACTTCAGGGACCCTGGAGAGACAGAAAAAGAGGACTTCCACTCTGGTTCTCTATCCGCGATGTTTGGTGGGACCACTACTGTTTGTGACATGCCAAACAACAGGACTCCGATAACTGACTCAACCACATTCAATTCCAAGCTTCACTCTGTCGCCAAGAGAAGTTACGTAGACTTTGGTCTATATCAGGCTGCATCCTCTGAGACCGTTCCCGAAGCAATCGGGCAAAAGATATTTCTCGGTAAATCGACAGGAGGGCTCCTAACTGATCTCAATACCAGCAAATGGGAGGACAAGGTCAAAGTTGTGCACGCAGAATTTCAGGAGTGCATAGACAACAATAAAAGGGAAAACAGTGACCTGCTATCCCACGACATGAACAGGCCCCTGGAGTGCGAGATGCAAGCCATCGAACACATTTTCAAGTACGATCTTTCTCGAACTCACATAGCGCATCTCACCTCAGTGAGATCTCTCGAGTTTGCGAAGTCCCTTGGCTTCACGACCGAAGTCACACCGCATCACCTGTTGTTGAACAACGCTCTATCATTAGGCTCGCTGGGAAAGGTGAATCCTCCTCTCAGGAAGAAGAGTGTGCAGGAGGAGTTGCTAAAGAGCCTCAATTCAAAATCGATTGACGTTATTGCTTCCGATCACGCGCCTCACACACTTCTCGAAAAGGAGATATTCGGAGATGCTCCCTCTGGCATTCCTGGCGTCGAAACACGAGTACCTTTGATGCTTGCAGCACATAGGAAAGGAGTGATAAGTTTGGAAAAATCGGTTTCTGCATTGATGGAAAAACCTGCGCAGATCTGTGCCATCAATAAGGGATTCATAGCCGAAGGCTACGATGCCGATTTCATTTCTGTGGACCTCAAGAATATGTCAGAAATCAAGGGTGAAGAGCTGCACTCGAAGTGTGGATGGACCCCGTTCGAGAAATTCGGAGGCATCTTCCCTGATCATGTCTATCTGAGGGGAGAAATGATACTTCAAGAAGGGGACGTTGTATCCTCTTCATCCGGAGAGTTTCTGAATGGCAAAAAACAGTGAGAAGAGGGTAGCGGAGGAAAGGATGAAGGAACTCTTCAAGCTCGCCATCAACGATAAAAAACCTGAACAGGCCGACAGGAAATATGAGCTCATCTACCTCTACTCGACAAAGTACAAGACGAAAGTTCCGGAAGAGTCCAAGACGTGGGTCTGCAAGAAATGCAAGAAGGGGATATATTCCGGAGGGGGGAGAGTCAGAATAAACAGGTCAACTATTACTGTCAGCTGCAACAACTGTGGTTATGTGAGAAGGATCCCTATCTCTCGTCAATCGTCTCGGCAGTGAACAGAACGTTGTATCCGCCTAGGGTCGCATGCACCTTGTCTATCAAAGAGATAGCATCTGAAACCGTTGCATGATCTCCCCATTCGTAAACCAGGTCCCTTGTTCCCGTGATTGGATTGAAGCCAAGAGATTGCAGCCTTGTTATTATTTCAGAGGGTCTTTCTCCCTCTGTGTTGAAGATTATCGATAGATAAGTTCTCTTGACCATTACCCTCAAATCACCATATCATATTTATTCTTTATTTTAGAGCACTTGAGCGTGCATGTCAAGAAATCGTCGGTGCCGCCGCGACGATTATCCTCTGTTTAGTCATGGTGTGAGTGCTGGGGTCGTACAACATTGATTTCAGTTCATCATCGGAGAGACTATTTATGAACTTCTTGCACTCTATTCCGTTCAAGGAATTGGTTTCGACCGGAGACAGCCACTTCTCGAAACTTAGCTGTTCTTTGTCGATGACAGATTTTATTATTCTGAATCCCGCAGATTTGAGGGAGAACATGAATTCCCCTTCGTTCAGCGCAGCAACGTGAGTATTATCTCTCTTCCTTTCAAGTTTGTTCAGCAGATCGCCCTTGTCCGTATCTGGAACCAGCATGTCGCTGATCGCAAGAATTCCATCCTCAATCAGCAACTCTCTAGACTTCTTGAAGAACAACTCCTTGTTATCAAAATGGTGCAGAGCCCTCCTGTTCGTTATTGCGTCGAATTTCAGGAAGGTGCTATAAGAGTAATAATCCGACTTTTCAAACTCGACGTTTGCGATCTTGTTAGAAGTAATCAGTTTCTTTGCTTCATTCAACATTGCTTCGGTCAAATCCAGGGCCACAACGTGCTCACTTCTCTTTGAGAGTTCAAATGCAACAAAACCGGTTCCAGTAGCTACATCCAATGCTCTTCCAATCCGCTCGGGGAGGAGGCTCATCAAAATTCTAAGATCGTTGCCAGATTTATGGGAATCGCTCTTAGAGTATTGCTTGGCAAAATTATTGAAGAAAGGATTATCGCTCATTGGAAACTATATGTCAAATTATATTATAAATTTACCAAGGTCCAGGACGTTTCAATTTATTCACATTTCACGATGTATCTTGTCAATGAAGTGTGAACTCTGATTTTGCCGACTAACTCCACCTGACCGTACTCTTTCGCGACCGAGACCAGTTCTTCGGTAGGGGTGCAAAAGACTTTCTTCCCCTTTGTTGAGGAGATTAGCGAGAAGAACCTAGAATAGAGAGACTCCCTCGACTGGGAAAAAATCTTTGCTCCTCTGCCATAAGGAGGATCAGTCACTATTGCTGACATTCCGTCTACAGAAACAAGTTCAGAAAAGTCTCCCTGCTTGATATTTTCAGGGAAACCAAAGTACCTGAGATTCAAATTTCCACCCTCCACAATTCTCCAGCTTCTGTCAATTCCATATGCATTGATTCCCATCCTGAATCCTTCAACAAGGTATGTACCAGTACCAGCGAATGGATCAATGAAGCTCTCTCCTTCCTTCACTCCCGCAATGTTTATCATTCCCCTTGCCAGAACGGGAGAGATGCTAGAAGGATGGTTCATCGGTCTTGTCTTATACCTTGGATCAAGCAGCTCGCTCATGCTACGCTCATATATGGTTTCCGTGATTATCGGCACGTTTGAATTGTATATATAGAAGGTCACTTCTGGGTTGTCTAGATCTACCTTTCCTATTACACTCTTCGCGGTAGAGTCAATCAGGGAATCTCTCCCTGCCTCTCTTTTTTCCCTTATTGCATATGTCTTTCTCGGTGAAATATCGTAATCCTCAGGGTCTTCCAAGACTATACCTATCCGTTTCGAGAAAGCGACTCGAGAAGTCAACTTCTCCGGTTGGTCGGTAGAAAAGAACAGTAATTTATCAGTTTCATGTTCTATTTTACCTCCATAGCTTGCAAGAAGTCCTGATATTTCTGCTCTGGAAATGTCTCGAAGATCGCCAAGGAATTCAGACACTAGTTTCAACAACGGGGAATTGCATGGCAGTAAATGAAAACAGCGACGTTATAACCAAGTTTGCCATGTCTGTTCAGCATGCCGAGATACAAAGAAAGTGGAGTCGATTTCGACTCTGTTGGAAAATTCAGGAATGCTATAATTAGTCAACTTTCATACGAAGGAGGAAAATACAGGAGGGCAGCTAAGATCGGGCATTACTCTGGTCTGGTTTCGTTCCTTGGGAATTTCCTTGCAATACACACTGACAATGTGGGCACCAAGACCATGACTGCTCTGAAGTACAATCACTTCAACGAAATCGGCTACGACTTAGTCGGGATGAACGTGAATGATATAATCTGTATGGGAGCAGAGCCCGTGGCAATGGTAAATTACATAGCTGGATCGATGCTCGACGATAACGCGGGGACCACGATAGGAACGAGCATAAACAATGCCTGTGTGGAAGCAGGAATAACAATGGTGGGCGGAGAGACCGCTTCCGTCCCAGATCTGGTGAACGGGATTGACATCTCCGGAACTGTGATTGGGCACCTTCAGAAGGGGAAAGAGATAACAGGAACCCGCATCAAAGAGAAGGATAAGGTCACGGGTCTTGCCTCTAACGGAATTCACTCGAACGGTTTTTCCCTGATCAGGAAGATTTATGAGAACAAACAGGAGATGCTGGAGGAAGATTTCCAGGGAAAGCCATTCTGGGAGAGTTTGCTAAAGGGGACCAGAATTTATTCGAAGAAGCTGTTCGAACTTATCCAAGAATTTGACATTCACGGAATTTCTCACATTACGGGCGGAGGAGTTAGAAATCTGCTGAGGCTCAAAGAGGCAAGATACAGACTCACCTACCCGGAAATACCTCTCCTGTTTCAGAAAATAAACCGAGACGGAGAGATACCCAACCAGGAAGCGTTCGAAGTTTTCAACATGGGCATAGGAATGATGATAATCTCTTCCAAAAAAGATCAGGACTCTATAATCCAAGAATTAAGCAAATTCAATCCAACGGATCTCGGAGTTGTAGCAGCTGGCAATGGGATATCGGTGGACAACTATGGTGTCAAGTACCGTAGCTACTACTAGCATATACTTTGACCGTTAAATGACAAAATACTGCGCTCCTGTCGACATATTTCTAAACCTCAAGACCACTAAGATTTATATTAGAGGATTAACTATTCTAAACGAATTGAAGGGTGATGAAATGATAGGTAAGAAAGCACCGGATTTTGACGCGAAAGCATTCGTGGACGGAAAGTTTGAAGACTTTAGACTATCCAAGTTGAGGGGAAAGTGGGTCGTGCTGTTTTTCTACCCTGCCGACTTTACTTTTGTATGCCCCACCGAACTGGAGGGATTTGCAGACAGACTTGCAGACTTCAAGAAACTTGGAGCAGAAGTGGTTTCAGTCAGCAGAGATACAGTCTTCGTCCACAAGGCATGGGTTGAAAACGACGATAGAGTTGCAAAGGTGAAGTACGCGATGGTAGAGGACAGGAAAGGAGAAATATCAAGGGACTACGGCGTACTCGATGAAGTATCTGGGAATTCACACAGAGGGCTCTTCATTATTAATCCAGAAGGGATCACGAAATACGTGGTAATCACTGATGACAATGTAGGTAGGAGCACCGAAGAAACCTTCAGAGTTCTTGCGGCTCTCCAGAGTGGGGGTCTTTGCCCGGTCAACTGGGAACCAGGAGAGGCAACACTGAAAGTCTAATCTTTTCTCATTTTATTATTTTAAAATTATCCATGTCGTCTTCTTGGACATATCTCTTTTTCATATCTGTTACCAGGGCATTTGGAATCTCCGAAGTACAGTACTGAATGAGTTTGTCGACCATGTCTGGGTCTCCCTGGATCATAGCTTCCACGGAACCGTCCCTCAAATTCTTGACCCATCCCTTCAGGTTCAACCCCTTTGCCATCCTGCGCGTTCGATCCCTGAAACCAACCCCTTGGACGATCCCGTAAAACCTGACATTAACCTGCATTGTTACGCAATAATCAGGACGTTCAAATATTTAGTGCAAATCTATGCCTCAATTTTCTTTGAGTAACGTCAAATCTTGATATAATTTATATCTGTCACGTGCGAAGCAACGTAAATATAGCCTGGACACCTCAATCTTCAAATGCTTGAGAATGTGTTCGAATTCGACCTTCGGCCCATACCCCCGTTCAATTTTGAGCTCACGGTTCAGAAACCTGCAGGATGGAGTCTATTCAATGCAGGTGAGATTCTAGATGGCAATACGTTTTGGACGGCAACGCGGATCGATGGGATCGTTGCAGGGATAAAGATGGTGTCAAAAGGAACAGTCGACAGGCCAAGATTGCATCTCACCGTATACACTTCGGTGAAGATTCCTCAAAAAAAGAAAGGGGAGATTCCAGGTTATCTAGCCAAAATGATAGGAGCAGATCAGGATCTCAGAGAGTTTTACGAGATGGCTGCGAAGGATGAGATCCTCAAGCACACGATCGAAGATCTTTACGGAATGCACGACACTCAGACTCCCTATCTGTACAACTCTGTTGTCTTGGGTATATGCCTTCAAATGGCAAGACTGGACAGAAGCATGGGTATGATAGAAAGCATCAACAGGAATTATGGTGATAGAGTCGAATTTGATGGGATTGAGTTGACTGTTGAACCGTCTGCTGAAAACATATCTGTTTTGAAAGAGAAGGAGTTTGCAGAGAAGTGCAAGCTAGGATACAGGGCAAAATTTCTTATAAATTCAGCAAAGATGATTGCCAACGGGTTTCCTTCATCGGATGAAATTCTTTCCATGCCACCAATAGAAGCCAAAAAGAAATTGATGGAACTCCCAGGGATCGGTGACTATGCTTCCGACATAATCAATCCACATGGTGGATTTCCTATTGATGCCTGGTCTGTAGATGTATTCGGTATGCTCTTCTTTGGAAAAGAGCCGAAGAACGCAAGAGAGATGATTGAAAAGGTAAAGAGGAAGGGAATAAAGAAATGGGGAAGTTGGGCCTGGATGGGGTTCTTTTATGTAGCTCAGGATCTTGAAAATCTCTCCAAGAGACTCGGAATAAAACTCAGGCAGATGTGAATTGCACTCAGTTCAAGGAGAAGAAGTCTTTCAAATAAACTTTAAATAAATCAATTTTATTTGATTTGATGAACCCAAAACTTATCGCATCTATTGTGGTCGTAATCGTGATAGCTGCTTCCGTTTCTGTTGTTTATGCCGAAACCCACAAGCAGAAAGTCAACGCCTCAATTATCACCGTTACCGATGATCTTGGGAGAAAAGTGCCCGTAAAACTTCCAGTAACGAGAGTCGTGTCCATGGATCCATCGAACACGCAGATGATGTATTCAATTGGAGCAGGTAGCCTGTTGGTTGCCGATACAAGTTATGACTGGTGGCCAGCCAATTCGACATCACTTCCTCACGTTTCGATGGACAGTCCTGCTTCGGTGGAGCAAGTAGTAAATATGAACCCAGACCTTGTACTGGCGACAACAATTCAGCCCGCTCAAATAATTAATCAACTGCAGAATCTCTCAATCCCAGTCCTGGTGCTCGAACCCCAGAATATTTCCAACATCTATACCGACATGTTGACGCTGGGGAAGGTCACCAATCACCAATCGGGTGCTGAGAAGGAGGTCAACTACATGAAATCTTATATTCATGGTGTGGAAAGCAATGTGAGTGCTTATCTCAACCTGACTGGCAACAAAAAACAATCGTTACTATACATGATGTGGTCGACACCCATCTACAGTGTTGGACCGGGGAGTTTCATCCAGAACGTTTTGGAAGATGCAGGAGCGTACAACATAGCCAGCGGCCTTAACTCTTCATATCCCACGGTTCCATTGGAGGACGTGGTAAATGACAGTCCTCAAGCGATCATTGTGGACTACGAAATACCTGGACTTACAAACATAACATGGTTCACAAAAGGAAACCAATCGCAAGTCTGGAACAATATAACTGCAGTTCAGAATGATAACATACTATTTTTCAATCAAACAGAATCAAACTGGATGAATGAACCGGGACCACTTACCATATATGCAGTGAAAACGGTTGCTCAATTTCTCTACCCTCAGGCATTTTGATGAAATTCTCTGCCTACATTTTCACTATTTCTTTAGTTTTTCTAACTTTAGTTGATGTCCTTGTCTCTCTGTCGATCGGACCGGTGCACATCTCGATCCAGGAAATACTAGAGAACATGTACCTTTTCTTGTTTCACAAGAATCCAGACTGGACGATATCGACGATAATTTTCTACATCCGCCTTCCTAGGATAGCCCTTGCAATTATAATTGGAACGATTCTTGGAATATCAGGCCTCACCACTCAAACGATCTTCAAGAATCCACTGGGAGATCCCTATTTGACGGGTGTCTCCAGCGGAGCTGCCGTTGGTGCAGCCATTGGCTTCTTGGTCTCTCCATACCTGGTTCCCGTGCTGGCATTCATTTTTGCAATGCTGGCGGTTGGAATATCATTCGTCATCTCAAGGTCAGATGGCGAGGTGAATACAGAGATGCTTATTCTAGCAGGAGTTTCCGTCAGTTTTCTATTCTCTGCGGTTGCCTCTTACATAATCTACCTGAAGATCGCCAATCTTAGAGGAGTATTGTTCTGGTTGCTTGGGGGTCTTTATGGAGCTACATGGACGAATGACTTCTGGCTCTTCATCGCAATGATTGCTATTTTTCCTGTTATGGTTTACTTCCGGAGAGAATTGGACATAATGCTCATGGGAGACGAGCAGGCGAAGAGTCTGGGGGTGAATTCTGGTCGGGTCAAGACGATCATACTTCTAGTCTCGAGCCTGGTGACTAGCTTGGCCGTTTCAGTTGTTGGAATCATTGGCTTCGTAGGTCTAGTGTCACCCCACATTGGTAGGAAAATAGTTGGGGAATCCCACAGGTTTCTCGTTTTCGTCGCCCCTCTTATAGGGGCAAACATTCTTCTGGTAAGCGATACGATCGCACGTAGTGCTCCGCAGGGAGAAATACCAGTTGGCATAATTACGGCTTTCATAGGGGCACCGGTACTTATCTACTTACTTTTCAGGAGGAGGAGAATGTGATTGACGTTGCTGGATTGACAGTAAGGTATGGCAAGAAGGTCGCCCTCGATAATTTGAATCTGCAGGTTCAGGATGGAGAACACCTCATCCTGATGGGTCCGAATGGCTCAGGGAAGACTACTTTGCTCAAAGCCCTTCTCGGATTGGTCGGCTACCAGGGAAAGATAAGTCTGAATGGAAAGTCAACTGCCAATCTCACAAGAAGGGAGCTGGCAAGGGAGATTTCATACGTGCCACAGATATTTTCGACGCCATATACCTTTACTGTAAAGGAATTCGTTTCGATGGGGTTGTACAGCATCACACGGGAATGGTGGGATGACGACAAGAGAATACACGACACGCTGAACGACGTAGGGATCGACGACCTGAGGGACAAAACGATAAATACCCTTTCTGGAGGAGAGCTCCAGAAGGCCATAATAGCGAGGGCACTTATCCAGGACTCAAAGTATATCCTGATGGATGAGCCAACCGCCCATCTTGACATCAAGTCTACACAGGAAGTTCTGGAAGTCGTTGAAAACTTCAAAGGAAAGGGAACAATAATAGTGTCCCACGATCTCAATGCACTAAACAAACTTGGAGGAAATGTACTGCTGATAAAGAATGGTCAAAAGAAGTTCAAAGGAGTAAAGGACGACCCGGAATTCAAGTCAAAGATTGCAGAGACATTTGAAACTACTATCAGAGAGACAGGAGATTATCTCTATTTTCCCCTAGCCTAGTGTCAAACCTGTCGCAGAGATCTTCGTTCTTATTGGATCCCCGTACTTTCTCAGAACGTCCAGAGATTCTTCACTGAAGACGGATATTATGCTGTCCCCGATGAGAGATACGGAGGCAACCTCGTTTGCAAGATCGTCCAGGATCTTCCTCGCTTTTGGTGAAACTAGATTGGAATCCAGGGCAAATTTCCTACCCAAGACGAATGCGTTCTTAAGGGTAGGTTTTTTCATGAAATTTGTGTATGCTCTTCTGCCGTTAGTTATGATTTCTTCTACGCTAGATGGTGATTGGATCACCTCACCGGTTGGAGTCTTTTTCTTGAATGGGAGAATGAGTAGTTCCGTTGGCGCTTCCAGAATTTTCTCCGTTAATGAATACGGGAAACACCCTCCCTTTACTCTCACGTGAAAACCCCCCGTCATCTGGGATTGCACATCTCCCAAGCCAGTACCTCGTTCTATCTCTATCTTGTGCGACATCTGGTAGATCTCTCCACTCATTGCATCATTTCCCATTATAGCCGCACCGGTCGTTAGAGCCGCACCTGCACTAAGTCCAAATCCGCTTGAAGGCGGAAGATCGGAGTACGAGAATATTCGACCCGTGAACTTGAGCATCTTTGCGACCTCCTCCTGTATGGAATTATCGATAGGGATCCCGTTGAACCTTATGTCCATGGAATCGGATTGCTCTATCTTCGTTGTGATCCCGGTCTCCAGGCAAATCGCGACGCCTCTTGAACCTCTTTTCAAAATGTCCTCTTCCTGGTTCGGAATGAAGAACATCGTCGCGCTGCCAGGTGAAAATGCTTTATGGGAGTAATTCAAGAATTCTTTTTGCGACTTCAGTTTTCTCACCTTCCAGATCGGTCTTTTCACTTCCCTTAATCACTACCACTTTGGTCAGTCCCGGCTTCACGTTCTTGAGGTCGTTTGCAACGACCATGTCTAATGAATATTCCGCCATCCTCTTCCTTGCCCTGGATATAAGTTCATCCCTGGAAACCCCATATTCTGCCTTGAACCCAACCATTTTTCCCTTGTATTTTGCCCTCAGTAGTTTGAGGAACTTTGGCGTTGGCTTGAGCGTGGCCGAAAAGGACTTTTCGGTTGAGATCTTCCCTTTTTTCTTGACTACAGTGAAGTCCGATAAGGCAGCAGGAACTATCACAATTTCGCTCTTCCTGATTTCGTCTATCTTTGAAACCAGAGATGCGAGATTAGTAAAATTTTCAAATTTCAGGAATCGTGGAATTTCAACTCTCACATTTCCGAGGAACAGCTTGACGTCAGCGCCCAGATAGTAGGCCATCATAGCAATATCAACAGCGGTTTCACCAGTGGAATTATTGGTAATAATCCTCACATCATCTATGTTCTCGTAACTAGACCCACCAATGATACATATTTTTCTGTCTCTTAGCTCATCGTGAAGCGCCCTTATGACTTCGGCAACTATCGTCTGATAGTCTGCAATCTTGGCCTTGGACTCTTCCACCTCAGGCTCTACGAAAGTCACACCGAACGATTTCAGGGCTTCTATGTTCTTCACAATTATCGGGTTGGTGTACATGTTCAAGTGCATAGCAGGAACCATGATTATCGGTATCTTTCCCAGTGCATTGGAAAACACTGAAGTTACCGGGGAATCATCAATTCCGTGCGCCATCTTGGACAGAGTATTGGCGGTGGAGGGTGCAACGAGGAATAAGTCGGAATCCTCTACCAATCTGACGTGTTCAATCGCTCCGGTCAGTTCTTCTACCACCTTGTTTTCTGAAGCATATTCTAATGAGGCAGGATGAATGATCTTCTTTGAGGACTCCGTCACCACGGGATAGACCTCGGCTCCATGTCTCCTGAGCTCGTGGATGAGCTTGACGGATTCCACTGCCGAAATGGAACCTGTCACTCCAAGTACGATCTTCTTATCTTTAAGCAGCGACGACTTCAGATTGAATTCCATTTTTTTCTTGGACACTCCTCTACATATTATTTACGATAAAAAATTTAATGTTGGTCGCCCTCTCTACCTATGGAAGTTAGGGACACTCTTTCCGCCTCACTCAAGAAAATAGAGGCAAGAGAGGGAAAGAGACTGAACATGTTTGTTTGTGGACCAACCGTGCAGGACAAGCCGCACATGGGTCATGCAAGGACGTACATATTCTACGACGTCCTGGCTAGGTATCTCAGGTACAAGGGATTAAGACTGTTCTATCTGATGAACATCACCGACATGGAAGACCACATCATCACGAAGATGCAGGAGACCGGCCAGAGCTGGGAACAGATAACGGCGACAAATTCTGCCGAGTTCTTCAACATTATGGGACGGTTAAAGAACAATTCCGTCAACTACTATGCATTTGCAACTGACTACATGGAGGAGATAATCTCTCAGATTTCAAGACTTATAAAGAGAGGATACGCTTACGAGATTTCTGACGGGGTATACTATCGCGCAAGGAAATTCAAGGACTACGGAAAGCTTTCAAAACAGAATTTGGATCAGCTTATGACAGGGGCAAGGGTGGAGATCAACGAAGAAAAAGAAGATCCACTTGATTTTGCACTGTGGAAAAAGAAGAAGGCGGGGGAACCTTTCTGGTCCAGTCCCTGGGGGGAAGGAAGACCGGGATGGCACATAGAGGATACAGCAATAACAGAATCCATTTTCGGTCCTAGGTATGACATTCATGGCGGTGCAAAGGACCTCATATTCCCGCACCACGAGTCAGAGATAGCTCAGATGGAAGTCATTTCCCGCAAGAAACCAATAGTGAAGTACTGGATTCATACGGGTCACCTGAACGTTGACGACATCAAGATGAGCAAGAGTCTCAAGAATTTCATCACGATTGAGGAATCTCTTAAGACATACTGGCCGGAAGCGATAAGGATAATGATGCTCTCGATACGCTATAATTCTGCAGTGAACTTCGATGAAAAATCCATAATCGACGCGCAAGGGATCGCGGAGAAGATTTCCATCCTTCTGCACAGGGTCAACGGTTCAGATGCAAGAAAGTCACAACACGCAAGTGAGGTCGTTGGAAGACTGTTTGAACCAATGGAGGACGACATGAACGTTCCGGAATCGATGGTGAGGATAGTGAGCTTTGTAAAAGATTCTCTCGCAAAGCCACGCCTGGACGAAGAGGAAAAGGGCGAAATAAAATTCATTCTTGGGGAGATTGAGAAGGTTATAGGAATCGTGCACCTTCCGCCACTTCCTGAGAGGTCAATGGAAGTCCTGTTGGACCTGAGGAACGAGATGAGGAAGGGGGGAGATTACGGATCCGCCGACAGGATAAGGGACACCCTCAAGTCCCAAGGAATAAAGATAGAAGATACGGCAGAGGGCAGCTACGTATGGTGGTGAATTTTGACGCAATAGTCTCGATCGATTTGATAAACGAATTCGTAAGTGGAAAGCTCGGAAGACCAAAGTTCAAAAAGGTAGTGAAGGCCACAAGGGAGCTGATCGAGAAGAGTGGAAAATTCGTCGTTTTTGTACAGGATTCCCACCTCGAAATGGATCCAGAATTGAGGGTATGGGGACCGCACGCAATGGAAGGCACAAGGGAAGCAGAAACGGTACCTTCAATGAGCGGGCTGGCTCCTGTAATCAAGAAACACAGCTACGATGCATTCTATGGCACAACACTTGAGGATGTGTTAAAGACGAACGGAGCGAAAAGAGTGGTGTTTTGCGGAGTGGTGACAGATATATGCATAATCCACTCGGTTGCATCGGCGTTCTTCAGGGGGTTCTACCCCATTGTCGTAGAAGAATGCACGGACACTTATTCGTCCGCTGAAAAGAGGAGAACGCTTGAGTACATGCGGAAAAATTACGGAGCAAGTATAATATCTCTCTCTGACATCCTTGCAAAATGAAGAACATAGCTTCCTCAGAGGAGATAGCTAAACTCAAGACAACCGACGTTTATTTCCTTAGAGCAAGGGAGGTTCTGAAGAAAATTGGGTTCAATCCAGAGGTCACGATGGAGGTCACCTGTTCTTCAAGGGAGCTTCCGTGGATTGCGCTGTCAGGTCTGGATGACCTGACCTCATTACTCAAGGGAAAGAATGTCGATGCTTATGCCCTTCCGGAGGGAACTGTCTTTCCTTCTAGGGACGTTAACGGCATACCCATACCCGCGGTGAAGATCGTTGGAAAATACCTTGATTTTGGGATGCTCGAGACTCCAATGTTAGGTGCTCTTTCGCAGGCATCAGGTATCGCGACCAAGGCATCATATTTCAAGAAGAGAATAGGCAACATCCCTCTCCTATCTTTTGGAGTGAGAAGGATGCACCCTGCCCTCGCACCTCTGATAGACAGGAACTCGTATCTTGGGGGGTGCGACAAGGTATCAAGCATAATTGGTGCAGAGAGGATTGGACTAAAGGCAGAGGGGACAATGCCTCATTCCCTGCTTCTCCTCGTAGGAGAGGAAAGGGGGTGGAAGCTCTATGACGAAGTAATAGAGATTGGAGCCATAAGAGTAGCTTTGGTAGACACATACGGTGATGAGAAAGAGTCTTCTCTACGAGCCGCTGAAGCCATAAAGGGGCTAGATGCAGTTAGATTGGATACCCCATCTTCGAGAAGGGGAAATTTCGCAGATATAATCAGAGAAGTGAGGTGGGAGCTTGACAGACATGGAAAGAGGAACGTCGGCATCATAGTGTCAGGTGGAATTAAGGAAGATG
>JAMCQR010000035.1 GCA_023379555.1 Thermoplasmatota archaeon
CCCTGATTGGATTTCCGTCTATGAACCCCCTATCATAGAGTTTCTGAATGATCTCGTGCCTCGTACTCTTAGTCCCCAGGAGCTCCTTTTCCATCTTTTCGAGTAGCGAGCCCTGGGAATATCTTGGCGGAGGATTTGTGTTCTTTTCGTCAACATTCGGATCTACGAAACTGACCTCTTCACCAACAGTTAATTCTGGATTCTTCTTCTCCTGATAGTAAACTATAGGGTAATACTCCATCCATCCTCTATTTATTGCTTTAGAAGCCGTATAAAAGAACTTCAATCCCTCTGTCTCAACTACATATTCTGTGTCTAGGACATCCGCATTCTCGGCCACCGTAGCCATGAATCTTCTTGCAACCAGATCGTAAATCTTGAAGTAATCTCCCTTCAGCTCGCTCTTCTTGAGTGAAGACGTGGGATATATAGGCGGGTGATCAGTCGTCTCCACCCTTCCTCTGGATGGAAAGAGTTTGCTGTGAGTCATCAAATGGTCCACTTCCTTCTTCAAGTAAGAGTCAGAAAGATTCGAGAGAATAGACTTGATGCTAAGGGTTCGCGGATAGACAGTGTTGTCAGTCCTCGGATAAGATATCTTGCCGTGCTGATAAAGTGTCTCGGCGATAGCCATCGCTCGTTCAACCGGTATTCCAAGCCTGTTTGCATCTCTCAGAAATTCTGTGGTTGAAAAAGGAACTGGTCTGTATATTTTCCTATCTTTGTCATTCCTTACATTTACCAAAACGCTTTTGTTTTTCTTGACAATTTCTAGCAATTTTTCTGCTTCTTCTTTGTTCTTGATCGGATTTCCTTCATAGCTGAATTTGACGCCGTTGACCAGTATGCTCAGTTCATAGTATTTCTCCGGAACAAATGTTCTGATTTCCATCTCCCTCTCAACAAGGATCGTGAGTGTAGGACTCTGCACCCTTCCGACAGATATGAATTCCGCTCCAAGTCTGTTAGTTGCAATACTGAAAAATCTGGTGAGTGCAGCTCCCCACATCAGATCAATGTACTGTCTCGCTTCTGCTGATCCAGCAAGGTTATAGTCCACCTCTGCTAGGTTTTCAAAAGATTGAACCAGATCATATTTTGTGAGGGCACTAAATCTAGCTCTCCTGATTCCAATGCTCCTTTCCATTAGTCTTAGCGTCTCAGCTCCAATCAGTTCTCCTTCTCGGTCGTAATCGGTCGCAACTATCACTTCAGCATTTTCCTGATCTAGCTTTCTCAGCACACCATCGAGACCCTTGATTTTGACATTCTCGATAGGTTTCACGTTGACCAGCTGTTTAAGATTGTCCAACTTCCAGCTACTGTATTCTTTCGGATAGTCTAGTTCTATTATGTGACCCCTTAGCGAGAGAACTGAATACTCGCTCTCGCCTCTCTTGAACTTCAGTATGGTAGATGAGCCTACTTTCACCCTGCTAATCCCTCCATCGCTCAAGGCCGTTGCTATCCTTAAAGCGACGTTTGACTTCTCAGCAATAATTAAGCTTCCCACTGAGCCTCAATATTAATGACTTATAAAAAATGGTTTGTCTGTTAGGCAGAAATTTCGACCCGTAAGAGGCTGTCTCCAAAAACAGACTTTCAAGGAAGCGGTATTATCTTGAAAATGATAAGCGAAAGCGCAATGGAAACAACTATGGAGGCAACGCTGAGCACCTTTGCCTTGTTCACCGAGCTTTTGATTATGGAATTTATCTTGGCCCATTGATTCTCTCCAGCCACTTTTAGCCAGATGTCTCTTTTCACGTATTCCATTCTTACTTCCTTCTGATTCAGTGTATCCTCCTCAAGCTTCTTCACGATTTTCACTATTTCGTCGTGGTCTGAGAATCTTCCAACTGGGTTCACGTTGAGGCCATTTGTGTTGACGATGTGATTGTCAGTTGTGCAAACCAGTATCTTGTCATATCCATCCAGTGAACTCTCCACTTTTTGCCTGAACTCATATTCCATGTTATTTCCATCGAACAGAATGATTGCAATTTTCTTCGAACCGATAGAAATGGAAACAAAAGCGATTCCACCAGGCCCGATATCTTTGTACTCCGGGACGGATCTGCTGTAGGCCACCGATATAGTTTTCTTGCTCTTCCTGCTCTTGACAGCCTGTTCAACTTCTTTAAGAAGGTACGAAATGTCTTCAAGTTCTTTCGGTTCGTCCATATTGTTGTTGTGCTGGTCTATGGTGACGGCCCACTTGAGCCCTAGCAATTTTGCTTTTCGGACAATTTTTCTTCCTTCTGTAATCTTTACATCATCAAACCTTGGGTCGTCAGGGGAGATGAAGAAGATACCTCCGTCTCCGAGAGGTAAGAAAGTAAGATACTTTCCAAAGTACGGTTCGTAACAGTAAGTGGACTCTTTTCCACTTTCGTCTATCACCTTTGAGATTTTATCTATTTCAGAATCCCCCGCACAGTTATCATCATGGGTGGTGGTTGTGTGGAACACCATAAGCTTCTGGTCCTCGTGATTTTTCTGGAGTTTTGCCGAGATGTTGGAACTCCCTAGATCACCAAGTGGTCCAGGGTGTACGTATGGAAAGACCATTGTCAGATTCTGACTCTCAGATTTCATCCTGAGAAGTGAGATCTCACGTGGTGCTAGTGTTGCATACATGTCCTCAAAGAACTTCTTGAGAATGACATTATAAGATATCTCCGTGGTGACGGTATTGACAAACTCTCTGAGTATTTTTATCGGATCTGTGGAGAATTCCTTGACGAACCTGGAAACTGACAGCTTGACGAAGAGGTGAGACGTAAGTGCATATACTATCGACGATAGAACCAGCGGTAGAATGAAGATCGTGTATTTTGGGTCGAGCAGGCCGATGTAGAAGGAGAATAAAAGAGAAAATGATATCGCGATCGTGTGAATCAAAACTACATTCTTGTTGGTGAATGTTATGTAGACCATTGTGCGTAGGAATGGGATGGATGTAATCGAGACGAGCAATGCAAGGGGCGGCTTAAGGAAATGAAAGGCGATGACTATCAGATAAAAGATTGTCGCGAAGTAGAGGCTGACAACGTTCAGAAATAGGACCCTCTGAGGGGGGAATTTAAATTTAAATATTCTTGGAGATAGCAAGTCCCAGATTATGAGACTCGCAATTGAGAGTGTATAGATAAAGGTAAATCTCAGGTCGAGAGAGGTGAAGTAGAAAAGGGGGATCAGAACGACTATGAGAGGCAATACTAGGTAGAATTTAGGAGCACGAAAGGCGAATCTCCTCAGTCTCTGACTTTCATTCACCCGAATCGTAGGTAAATGAGGACTTTATTATTTATTTTGCCACAACATAGTGCAAAGATAGAGAGCCTATGATCAAGTTAAGATAGAACGTTATAAATCTCCAGATAAGAACGAATGCCACTATTCCACCATTGGGAAAGAAGGCAGAGAAAGTTGCAATCATTAAGACTTCCATTATTCCTGCAGATCCCGGCGTCACGGGAAGAAGGGAAACCAGAACGAGCAGCACCTGAATGAAAATCACATCTATCAGATTCGGGGGATAACCAAAGCCGAGTATGAGCACCGCTGGCACCATGAAATCTGAGAGCCACAGCAAAGAAGTGACCGCCAACCCCAAGACAAGTGCTCCGGGATGTTTCAGAAATATCTCCTTTGTGGACGAGGCATACGTCTCCACGTGCTCGAAAAGCTTGGGGAGGCGGTCCTCATAACCTTTACCCTTTCTATCAAAACGCCTGGCTGTTCTCTCCAGCCATCCTTTTATCAGAATCATCAGGGTGTTTGCACCCATCGATGCAAGAAGGAAAAAGAGAAAGAGAACTAGCATTATGACGCCAATGATAGCAATCAGCTTCAAATCGCCTGAAAGCACCTCTAGACCCATCATGATGACGAAGGCGAAGATGCCCACGAAGAATATGGAGTCAAATCCTCTCTCTCCTAGCGCGATTGCTGTTGCAGTTCCTACCGGTTCCCCATAATCAGTCAATTTCTTGATCCTTACCGGCTCTCCTCCTACATATCCTGGCGTTATGGAGGCAGCAAATAGTGAGGAAATTACTGCGATGAATGCTTTTGAAAAAGATATTTTGTAGCCATTCGACCGGGACAGTAACTTTATTCGGAAGGACCAGAAAACGAAGGAGAGTATGTGAAGTGAGATAGCTGCAAGAAAGAACAAATAGAACGTAGAAGGAAGAGCAGATATGGCCCGAACTAGGTTTCCAAACCCATAGATCAGGGCGAAAATCAGGAGGGTGACTGCTGAGATGGCGATGCCGATGTACTTACTTCCTGCCTTTAAGTTCAATTAGTTCACCATACATTTTCTCCAGCTGCTCTGCAGTCGATTGAATTGAATACTCAAGACTGGATTTGCGAGCGTTCTCAGAATAACTCCCGAGATCCCTTCCATCCAGTTCACGGATCTTGTTGACCAGTGCATCAGAGTCTCCGTAGTCCACAAACCAGCCGTTGTAATTCTCTCTCAGGATACCAATTTCCCTTGTCTCGTGAGAACCTATTACTGGTGTTCCAGAAGCCATAGCCTCAATAAACACCACCCCAAATGTCT
>JAMCQR010000036.1 GCA_023379555.1 Thermoplasmatota archaeon
ACACCTTATTTTCTTGTTCCCTTCTTTCTCATATTCAATACACCTGATTGAGCTTATACTCCCAAGCAGGTTGCCTTGGTACCCATCCCTGACGTCCTTAAGCTGGATTGCTTGGAAGAAAGAATTCATGTCCCCGGAGTACTTTCTGAGAAGTTCCAGAGCAAGTTTAATGGGAACTGCTGACCCTGATCCAATCTTGTTCTTGAACTCGGTAGTAGCTTCCTCGTTTTTCTGAACTGCATCACTGAATCTCTTCACATATTGATCTATAAAATCACTGCCGGCCAAATCTCTTCTACCTCGCTTCTTTAATGTTTACTGGAAAAAAAGGTTATCCTATTGCCTTTTTTCGTTACTATAATTTTTTCATAGTAGTTTGGTCTTGTGACAAGCTGATAGGCAGTGAGTATCTCGTTGGGGAAAAACAGGTACTTTTGAAGACTCATTTTCATCCCGAATCCAGAAATTACCTTCCTTGGGTTATCGATGACGATTGAAAGAATCTCCTCTGGTGTCAGTCGATTGATACTTCTTTGATATCTATACAAGAATTCTACTTCCTCCATTATGCTTGGTTCCGTTATGAAAGCATTATCCGTTCCTAGAAGAACGGTCAGTCCAGATCGAATGAGTCTCGCATAGTCCGGTCTTTTTCCGTGAAAAATATTAGACTTGGGGGTTATGCTGACTGGAATGTTGTGCTTTTTGATGAGCCTGATGTCGCTCTCCCTCATTTCTATACCATGAACAATAAAATCGGGGTCTAGCTCTGTCAGCTTGTTCACATCTTCCCGTTTATCTTCAGAGAAATGTATCGCGAATAATTTATTTCTCTCGTGGGCTTTTTGTGACAAATATCTGAGATATTCAAAATCGTAATCAGAAATTGCACTCATTCCAAATCCTGCTGATTTGTCTAGCAGCGGCAAAATTTCTGTTTTTTTATTTGGCCTAGTAAGAAAGTAACCTTGAATATCGCTAGTCTTAGGGGCTAGCTCAAGTCCCTTTATACCTGACTCGCGAAAGTCAAAGAAGGCTTGGGTCCCAACATTATTCATAAATCTGATCGATTTTCCTATTGATCTCTTCACGGTGGAGGAAGCAGCATCTTCTAGTGCCCTGATCTTAAATCCATTCGGGCCAACTATCTCTCCAATGGTTCCTACCGGTTCGGTACCGATGAAAGAATCTCCGAGGTGAGTATGAAAATTCACAGGTGCCTCAATCAGAGTGCCTTCAAAATCTGCATCAGATGTACTGTCTACAAACTTATCCTCTAAAATGCTGAAGCTACCCCTTCTCATTTTCCCTTTATTGAAAACAGCACCTCTTACAACCAGGTCTTCCACGGTTTGCAATAGCACAGACGGTTAAATATTTTTAATCCATTTGAATGGTACTTCGTGGAATTCCTTGATAATTTGGAAGGATTCAGGAAGACTCCGATAAGGGACACTCTTGTATCTGCTCTAGACTATTCCTTTCTCAAGAATTCGCCCCAGGAGCGAGTGAGATCATTTCTGGAAAGAGAAAACTTAGCAGATTTTAAAGGAAAAATCCGCGTGGTTGGATTTGGAAAAGCAGGAAAAGGGATGTACGAAGGAGCTAGACAATTCTTTGGTCATAGAATTTCAAGTGCAGTTATAATAGTCCCAGTGAAAGAGGGGGAACAGTTGACCTACCCTTTCTTGCCTGGAAACCATCCTCTACCCTCGACCGAATCTATAAGAAGCTCCAAGATTCTAATAGATTCCCTGGCTGGAATGAATGAAGAAGATCTCGTTCTGGTACTCGTTTCCGGTGGAGGTTCTGCTCTATTTGAGAATTTGAGGCAAGGTGTTGAACTCGAAAAATACAATGAAATCATTGACTGTGTCATGAGGCACGGAGCAAATATTTCAGAGTTGAATTCAGTTCGTTACCTTTTCTCAATGACCAAGGGGGGATCCTTGCTAAACTTCACTTATCCTGCCAGAGTCCTCAGTCTAATAGTTTCTGACGTGCCAGGTGATTCTGTGAATACAGTTTCATCAGGTCCGACCGGCGATCCTCCAAGCAGTTCTACAATTGATTCTGCGGTTGCAAAGTACGGAGAGCAATGCGGAATTCACAAAGTTGACGTTCGGAATTCTAAAAAGGGGTACAAGGCTGAGAACCATATTGTTTTGAAAAATCAAGATTTCGTCAAGTCCATATTGGAGAATATTCATGCGAGAGGGTTCAGAACGAAGAATATCGGCTCAGGGATCCAGGGTGACACAACTGTTGTCTCTGAACTGATTGTAAATGAGATGAGATCTAGCTATAACAGTGACGGGACACCATTGTACATTGCAGGAGGTGGAGAAACATCCACCAATTTTACACACAACGGGATCGGTGGGCGTAATCTTGAGCTGGCATTAAAGGTGTTGTTGCGGATGGAGAGGGAAGAAGTGTTCACATTCGGTAGCATAGGAACAGACGGGATTGATGGAACCAGCAAGGCCATGGGTGCTATCGTTGACAATAAGTCTCTAATGTACGTGGATGAGAATTTCATAAGAGAAAAGCTCTCCACTAGTGACAGTCTGGCCCCTCTTGTTAGATCGAAAGATGTTCTATTAACTGGCCCAACTGGCAATAATGTATCAGATATTTTCATTGGTTACTATGCAGGTAAGGATTGAGAAATTTCAATTAATTCTCTCTACTGTATCTTGTGACCCCCCCAACTACCGTTTCCAACACCGCAACGCTCTTCAAATCCGAAGTCTTGAAAGGGTCCCTGTCAAGTATGACGAAATCCGCAAATTTTCCAACTTCTAGTGTTCCAACTTCGTTACACATCAGTAATGCAGCAGACCCGGCAGTATAGAGCTCTAGAGCGGTGGCGAGGTCCACCTTTTCATCCATTGAATATTTCAGTATTTCCCTCTTTTCCTTTTCTCCTCTGTTAACCGCAGCATCTATCGTGAACCAAGGGTCAGGAATTGATACTGGTGAATCGGTGGATATTCCTACCTTTATTCCTCTTCTGTGGAGAGTTCCTAGAGGGTATGAAAATCTGCTTCTTTCTTTCCCTATGCGTTTGACTGCCCACCAGTCGTCAATGACGAATGCAGGTTGAACCGAGACTCCTATCTCAAACTCAGCGAGTTTAGAGATTTGGTCTTCGCGTAGCACAGTGCAGTGTTCAATTCTCGGTTCAACAAGCTTCTTCCTCCCCGTCAATTCGACTGCACGGATGACAGCATCTATCCCCCGATCACCGATCGCATGTACAGCAAATTGGACTCTCTTTCCTTCAAATCTTTCAAAAATCTTCTCCAACTTCCTTTCATCCAGATAAAGAATACCCTTGTTGTTTGGATCGTCAGAATATGATTCATTCAGGGAGGCTGTCCCTGCCCCCAGTGCACCATCTGCGAATAGTTTGATTCCGTTGATTTGCAGGAAGGAATTCTCTCCCACTCTCTCTCGCAGCTCATCAACCCTTCCCATTGAATCTTCTCTTAAATATGCCATAACCCTTAGTCCTAGACTCTTTCCTTCTTTGGCAAAGAATTCAACCGACTCAGGTGAGCAGAATACGAAACCCACTGATGTGATCCCCAGGGAGAGCAGGTAATGAGCAGCGCTTACTAGGTTTCTCTCAAGGCTTCCCGCAATTTCAAGAGCCTTTTCCTTGAAGAATCCTGAGGCCTCCTCCTTTACTACGCCACTCAGATCGCCAGCGGTTGATCGAGGGAAAATAGAATCTGGGAAAGTATTAGACCTCAATAACTCAAGCATTTTCGTGTTTATAACTCCGGCATGCTCGCAAAACCTCTCTAGGTAGACTGGGACTGAATTTTCAACCTGGTCTAGATCCCATCTGTTGGGCCACCTCCCCTCAGAAAACGCTTCCTGATCCCAACCAGTTCCTATGATCACGCTAATGTCCGGGTTCATGAGATGGTAGTCATGAACACGGTGTTTCATCTCTTCAATGGAGCATATGCCTCGGAGATTCAGGAAGTTCAATGAACCACCCACATCATCAGGGTGTATATGGGAATCGACGAAACCCGGTCCTACTGTTTTTCCTTTTAAATTGACGATTGAAACAGCACTCTTTCCATAGAGTTTCATCGCTTCGTCTGAGCTGCCAACAAACTCAATCTTTTCGTCCTTTGTAACAATCGATTCGGATACGGTTAGGGGAGCATATTTAGAATAAATAATTCCATTGTAGAATATCTTGATACCGCTCTTTTCTCCCATGGCAGAAAATCAAAAGGAAATGTAAAGATTTTTGGATTGTAATCATTGTTGACTCCTTTGTAAAATTTTATTTTACAAGACTCGATGGTTGGAGCAAATGTCAAAAGAGAAAATAGTGCTTTCATGGAGCGGCGGAAAGGACAGCTCATTTTCATTGCATACTCTAAGAATTCAAAATAGATACGATATCCGTTATCTGCTCACTACTGTGACAAGGGATTATGGTAGGATCAGCATGCATGGTGTAAGGGAAAACCTGCTCCTGGAACAAGCAAAACAGGTATCAATAGAATCTGATATTGCTTACATCTCGAAGGGGTCGAACAACGAAGAGTATGAGAAAGTCATAAGCACTAAAATCGAGAAATACAAAATGGAAGGAATATCGAGAGTCGCCTTTGGTGACTTGTTTCTGGAAGACATTAGGAAGTATAGGGAGGAAAAGATGTCCAACACTGGAGTCAAATGCATATTTCCAATCTGGGGTGAGAATACAACCAAGTTAGCCCAAGATTTTATCAAGGCAGGATTCAAGGCCATAGTCTGTACGGTGGATCCTAGAAAGTTAGGAAAGGAAAATGCAGGAAGAGAATTCGATGAAGAGTTTCTTGGCTCGCTTCCCACTGAGGTTGATCCGTGCGGGGAAAACGGGGAATTCCACACCTTCGTTTATGATGGTCCTATATTCAACCGATCAATACCAGTCAGGAAAGGAGAGACCGTGTTGAGAGATAATTTCTACTTTACCGATATTCTGTTAGAAGAATAAGGAAATAGTTTTGTTTGGCTTTGTTTTGAGTTATTTGGGAACATATCAAAACACGAAGATGGTGACACAATGAGGAAGACCAAGATAATCGCGACGTTAGGGCCAGCATGCTCAGATAGCAAAATCCTTCAGGAAATGTTCAAGATTGGACTTTCAGCCGTTAGAATAAACACGGCTCACATCTCTCCCGGAGATGTGAAAAGGTCGAGACGAAGAGTAGACTCCATCAATGCTCCGGAGGGGACTCACGTTGGGTTGATTGTTGATCTAAAAGGTCCTGAACTGAGGACTGGAGAATTTAGAGGAGGGGCATTCAAGGTGTCGAAGGGAAAGAGGTACAAATTGTCATCCAGTTCTAAGGGTTCGGATATTAGTTTGAACAACGGGAGCGTCTTCAATATGATTAAGGAAAACGATGTCGTCCTAATGAGTGATGGGATGGTGCAATTCAAGACAATTGAGAGTGATGGAAATTCCGCGGTAGTTTTGGCCGTGAACAGTGGGACTTTGAGAGACAGGAGCCGGGTGAACATTCCGGGTCGGATTCTCAATCTGGGGACCGTCACCAACCGAGACAAGCTCTTCATCGACGAAGGAATAAAGGCAGGAGTGGAATTCTTTGCACTCTCTTTCGTGCAAAACCGGAGTAACGTCCTTGAACTCCAAAAAATGGTTCTTGAAAGTGGTGGAAATTCGGAAATAGTATCTAAAATCGAGACGAAGAGTGGTCTGCAGAATATCAAGGAAATTGCTAAGGCCTCGGCGTTTGTCATGGTGGCAAGAGGGGATCTTGGTGTAGAATTGCCCCTGGAGGAAGTGAGTCTTGCTCAGAAGAAGATAATCTTTGAATCACACAACGAGGGGGTTCCAACCATAGTTGCCACACAGATTCTCGAATCAATGATCTACAACACATCGCCCACCAGGGCTGAAGTCTCTGACGTCACAAATGCCATTATGGACAATGTGGACGCCCTGATGCTTTCAGAGGAAACCGCGATTGGAAAGAATCCAATCGAGGCGGTGAAATATCTCACAGAAATTTCCGAGTATGTCGACCCCCGAGCATTGAAGTTCCTGGAACCTAGGTCATTTTACGGGAATAAGGTTGCATTCTCTATCTCCATGGCATCAAAGGTAGTCGCAACTGAGATTGACGCTGACGGAATCTTGGTATTCACCAAGTCCGGAAATACTGCCAGGATGATCTCTCAAATGAGGCCACAGGTTCCAATATATGCTGCTGTGACTAACGGAAACTTGGCCAACAAACTGAATCTTCTGAGAGGTGTGACTCCGATAATTGTACCGACAAAATTTTCAAAATCGAAAGATCTTCTTTCAGCTATCGAGTACTTCAATTCTATTAATTTCTTTTCAAGGAAAGCAAGACTTGTCGTTGTATCCGGAGCCCCTTACTTCTTGTTCGGTGGAACAAATGATGTTAGAATTGTTACAATGGGGAAATTCTTGGGGAGGGGTTACCCATCTGGGAAAAACGTGGAAGGCCGCATTACCAACGAAATTGGAGGAAAGGGGGAGATTCTCATCGTAAATTCTGATGGTTCAGATTTCAAAGTACCAAAAAGAAAGTTCAAGGCGGTCATTTTTACCAACGGCATCTCAATAGAAATCCGAGAGACACTCATCAACTCGGGGACTACAGTACTCACTAATACAAGCCTAATAACGAATCTTAAGGAAGGTCACGCTGTATCGATAGACGGAGAAACGGGAGTGATCACGGGCTAGACGTACCTTTCAATTTCTCGTGATACAGTGAATTTCTTATGCAAGAAACCCGAAACTACGCAATCGAAGAAAAGTAGTCCATGATAGACTAAGTTAGAGCAAAAAGATTGATTATCTAATAGTCATCTTACACTGAATTTCACAGCAATTTGAAGAGATGGCTTGAATGGATTCGGCAGCAAAGGATAAAACAAGGTGTGGGTGGTCTTCAAACGATCCAGCTATGATGCTATATCACGACAGAGAGTGGGGGGTCCCGATACACGATGACAGAACCTTGTTCGAGTTCTTAGTATTGGAAGGAGCCCAGGCTGGACTAAGCTGGTTAACGATTCTTAAGAGAAGGGGTGCATACAGGAAAGCATTTGACAACTTTGATTTTAAAAAGATAGCCAAGTACGACAAAAGCAAGATCGATAAACTAGTTCAAGACCAATCAATAATCAGAAACAGGTTGAAGATAGAAGCGACAGTAGCAAACGCTAAAGCATTCATCGCAGTAAGAAGGGAATTTGATTCTTTTGATAAATACATATGGAAGTTCGTTGACGACAGACCAATAAGGAACGAGTGGGTCTCCCTGAAGTCGATTCCCGCCAAAACAGAAATTTCGGACAAATTGAGCAAGGATTTGATAAAGAGGGGCTTCAAGTTTGTAGGTTCGACGATATGTTATGCTCATATGCAAGCAACTGGAATGGTGAATGATCATCTCGTGACCTGCTTCAGACACAATGAGGTCTAAGCCACGGACGATATTGCTAAGATATTCAGACAACAAATTAGGGGAATCAAAAGGAAATGTAATAAAACAAGTGACCGATACCTCGGTCATGAGAAAGATACTGATGATTCCAGGGCCGATTGAATACGAAAGCAAGGTTCTGAATGCAATGTCTTTGCCGACTATGTCTCACTCTTCAAAGGAATTTGTCTCAATTTTCAGGGATTCGC
>JAMCQR010000037.1 GCA_023379555.1 Thermoplasmatota archaeon
CATTGCCAAATTTCGCAACGCATTTCCTCCCCTTGCTGTAATTACCCGAGATACTTATTTCGTCCACTGTTTTCCAATTTTTGACATTCTTCACCCGGTCAATGGCATTCTCGAATGCATCAGCGCAGATGGAACAGCAGAAGAACATATTCTCTCCCTCGATCACCCTGTGGTAATCGCCCCATGTCGCGTCGCAGAGGGCACAGCCGCTATAATTTCTTTTCAATCTCTCTCCCCCTCTCTAGTCTGCTGCTCAGATATGTATAAAAACGTTCTGTTGACGCCAGGAATGCTGACTGCACTCTTTCCCTGTCTTCTTTCCCTGTTGCATATTTGTCAATTATCTTGAGGGCGTCCATTGAATGATAGACGTCGGCTTCATATCCTGCCCCGAGGAAATTCCAGACCTCCTCCGGAAAATTCTCCTTCACATATTCAGGAACAAAATAATTGCAGGTACCTCCCATTTTGACTATGTTCCTGTTTGCAATAAGCTCAAGTGAATGCATCGCTGCCATTCCTTCCAGCCAGGAACGGCTCCTGCAGATTGAATCCCAAAACAATATCGCCTCTTCCGTACCTTTCAGTGGTCTGGAATGTATTATTTCATCCCTGTTCAGGCCCAGGCTGGTTCCCATCTCAATCAACAATTCAACGTGAGGTTTCTTTCCATTTCCCAGATACTCCTCCTTCACGTTGTCAATCTCATACCTTTGAACCTCTAGTATGTCCGAATTGCTGGCGATTGCGAGACAGCTCTTAACCCACTGTCTCAGGAAATGGTAATGCTCGATGGCATATCCAGCAAGTACGTAACTGGATGGCCTCTGCATCTCAAGTATGAATGGATGGGGTGAAGGGCCGTAGAACGTCCTGATGAACTTCGAGACGATCCAGTCAAAAAGAACACCGGGCGAATGGAAAAATTTATTGAATTCCTGGGCGAGTTCACCTTCAGTCAGGGAATGAATGCCAATGTTTCTGTTAAGCCACATTACGTGTTTTGGATCACTCTTTCCTGCGAGGTCGTAGAAGTGCGAAGCCAAGCCATCTATTCCTCCCGTCTCTGCAAGACATATTGGGCAGTGTATCATTACTTGTTTACTTTATTTTAGAATAATAAACTTACCTGATGCAAAGCACTAACTCATTCCAGACGCTGGTTGGAAGGAGCCCTGATACAAATCAGCTGTGTATTTTTTCCCACATTTTCCTTGCAAGGTTCCCGTCGTACTTGAATTTATTGTAAACGTCTTCAGCCTTCTCCCTGGCCGCCCTGTGATCCTGGAGCATCATGTTCAGCTTTTCAGCCAGTATTTTCTTTATTTCACCCGTCAACATTCTGCCTGATGAATATTCTTCCCGAATCCTCTCTATCTCCCCATCATCCTCCTCAAACAGGTAATAAAGCCACTGATAAGGGACGTCAACATCGAGGTTGGCACCGTGCTTTCTTTGAAGTTCAGTGGTTGCCTGTCCTCCTGAAAACGCATACTTCATTATCTTCTTCTCGACAATCTTTGGCCCATCCGACAGGTAGATCGCTGAATCGGGAACAGAGGAACTCATCTTCCCGTCAGGGCTTGTGAGAGGCGGCAGGAACTTCCCGTGTATCTGGGAAGCCTTGTAGAAACCAAGGGATTCTGCAATGTCTCTCTGCAATCTCCAGTATGGGTCCTGGTCGATGGCAGCCGGAATAAGGCATCTCCTCTTCTCGAACATTGTGGGGACAATCTGAAGGGCGGGATAAAATATCATTCCAATGTTGGAACTATTGTCAAATCCAAACGTGGCCTTAACTTCAGAAAAATTGAGCTTCTTCGCCACTTTTATTGCAAGCGGATACATATTCCTGATGTATTCGGAATCCTGGAATATGAATGTTTTTTCAGGATTGAAGCCGACCGCGATGATATCAAGTATATTCTGGCGGGACCACTCTCCGGTCTTTTCCAGGGTGTAGTCGGGATTCCTCATGAATTTCTCGTCGTCCGTTATTTCTATGTAGACGTCCACGTCAAATATGTCCTGCAGCCACTTCGTGAACAGGAAGGGAACAAGGTGGCCGATGTGCATCCCAAGTGAAGGGGCCCTTCCTGTATACAGGAAGAAACCAATACCTTCTCTGTAATCCCTCAATATCAGATCGAGGTCCCTGTGGGAAAAGAAAATGTTCCTTCTCAACATCACATGCATCCTTCCATTGGCGTAGGATGAAATGTCATTTCTGATGCTTTCAGTGACTTTCTGGGTGCCAAATTGTTTTATGAGTTTATCGTAATCCACCCTGCCAGATACTTCCCAAGGAGTGATTCTATTGGTTCCGTTTTCCACTCAAGTTCATCAAGACATCGAATAAAATGATTATTGGTAATGCGTGCGTGGCAGTCACTCTCAGAGAACCTTGGAAAATGCAGTGAAATGTAATCCCATCGCACAGGCGAGCGTCCCTCACTTTCAAATCGCTGTGGAATCTTTTCATGAGCATCCACAGTGACCTTCCCCCATATCCTGATAAATTTCTGCTTAAACACGGAGACACATATTCCTTCCATTGACGAAAAATTGATACAGAGATACATTATATAACAACACTGCAAGAAAAATACTCCAGGGGGAGATAACGAAGAAAGGAGTGTTCCGAATGAACGACTGCGGAGATGGTTTCGGCGGTCCAACTGAGAATGAGTATGGCCACGAACTGTCGCTGAAACAGGAACCCCCTCTCCCTCAGGATAAAGAGGATGCCAGGACATCAGTGATGCAAAAATGGTGGTAGATGGACAGATATCATTCAAGGACAGGCTGAAAACAAGGCCATTGATATTCACGGCAATTCCACTGAGGGATAACAAGACAGGAGACCCGAAGCACGACGATAAAATACTGAAAAACCTCGAAACGAGAAAGGAAGAACTGAGAAAGTCACTGGAGAACTATTCAAGGCTCACGGCAATCAGCGTACCAGAACTGGTGGAGGAAAATCACGAGGGGAAACCGCGTTACAACAGCATTTATACGAGGGCGCTTTCCAGAGGGGTTGCAGATTTGCTCCACGTGGATTCCATTGTCAACAAGGTGATTGCCCACGCTGAAAGTTTCGAGAAGTTTGTAGAATGGATGATGGAAACGTCGTCACTTGGAATAAGCAACATAATTTTCGTTGGGGGTAATACGAGGCACCATCGTTACCCAGGGCCCACTGTTTCGGAGGCAAACATTATAGCAACTCATCTTTCCAGGAAGCATCCTCCATGGGACATAACAATAGGGAACATTTCTCTCCCGGAAAGAGCAGAGGAGGCAAAAAGGATGCTCTTCAAGACGATAGCAGGCGCACAGTTTTTCACCACGCAGATGCTCTTCACTGACAAGCAGATAATCGATTTGCTGCTGGATTACGGAAAGCAGTGTTCCAAGGCGGGCATCGAGCCAGCGACTGTAATCCTCAGCTTTGCCCCGCTCCGGGGGACTGCAGACCTCAATCTTCTGGATTTCCTGGGAGTCGATTTACCATATTCTGCGGAGTCGTACATCCTGGAGAAGGGAGAAAGCTTCGATGCAATAAACAGATCCATTCTCAATTCCTTGGCGATTTACAGGAAGGTTGTGGCCGTTATGGAGGAACTGAAGTCCTACGTTCCCATAGGAATAAATGTGGAACAGCTGACAAAGTCAAATTTGAATGCATCAGTGGAAATGCTGAATTTCTTTGAAAGGGCAATAGACATGAAAAGTGAAGAAATTGCTGAACTGATATCGACGATTAAGGTATGACTGAGGATAAATCAAAAAACTGTCATAGACCAGAATGTGCGTAAAAGAGTTAAAGATTGAAAAATTGAGAAGATGGATAACTCTTCTGATCCTTCATGGAACAAGGGTCACGCTAAACTCAAGATCTGCTGCCTCAGTTGGAATCTTTGGGTCTACAAGTATTCTGAAAGGGCTGTTTTTCTTGGGGCAGAAAGCATCTACCTCAAAGACCGGAACCTTTACTATGCTTCCACCCACTGTCTCCTCAATCACCATCCGTGTGTAATAATTCTCCTGGTGGACTTCCGTCAAGGATTCCTTTTTCTCGTTATATTTCACCTTCACCCTGTAATTGTGATTGAAATCGCAGAGGGGGCATTTGACTGAATTGATATTCAGTTCAACTTCATTCATGGCTCTCAATATTCAACGCGTAAATAACAGTTATGAAAGTTCAAAGAACATTTTTTATCGACGACGTATTCAATTCCCATGAACAGAGCAAGATTCATTGTGACCGTGGGCCCGTCAAGTTTCAGTTATGACAAAATGTTATCCATGATTCAGAACGGTGCCCTTTCATTCAGGGTAAATACCGCCCACGTGGAGGCGGATTACGTTACGAAGGTCAGGAGGGTATTGGACGAAATAATAGAAGATACCAAGTTATTCCCATCCCTCCTCCTTGATCTCAAGGGGCCGGAGATAAGGATCAGATTCAGGGGAGGGGAGAGCTATGATTTCGTTGCAGGGAAGGAATATGAAATTGGGGAGGGGGAAGGTCATGACCTCTTCATAAACCAGAAGGGAATACTTTCCAACCTTGACAAAGGTGACGAAATATTGCTCAACGACGGCAGGATCAGGATGAGTTTAACCTCGGGAGGAGGGGAAACAATCAAAGCTAGATCGAGTGATACCGGTAATATAAGAATGAATTCAAGGGTGAACATACCTGGAAAGGTGCTGAACCTCGGCAGCCTGACTGACAGAGACAGGGAATTTGTTGCAACCGGGATAAGGGAAGGAGTGGAATATTTTGCTCTTTCTTTCGTTCAGGATTCCAAAAACGTGGAGGAGTTGCGGAACCTTATCAGGGAGCTTGGAGGGGATCAGTTCATCATATCCAAAATTGAAACTTCCTCGGGGGTAAGGAACATCGAGAGCATTCTGAGGGCATCCGATATGATAATGATCGCAAGGGGGGACCTTGGAGTCGAGATGCCCCTGCAGGAAATTGCAATAACGCAGAAAAACCTGATAGGGAAGGCGCATAAATACGGCATACCGTCGATAGTCGCGACTCAGATTCTGGAATCGATGGTGGAAAATGAAACGCCTACCAGGGCAGAAATATCTGACATAACAAATGCCATCATTGACAATGCGGACATTCTGATGCTTTCAGACGAGACGGCAATCGGTAAGAATCCAATCCAATCAGTGAATACACTTTACGAGGTAACGAAATACGTAGAATCAAAGATCAAGGACTTCCCGGAACCAGATGAATTCTATGGGAATCAGGTGGCTTATTCCCTCTCGAAATCTGCAAAGATCATATCAGAGGATATAGGAGCAGACATTCTTGTACTCACGAGGTCCGGAAATACGGTCAAGATGCTATCCGCCCTCAGGCCCAAGGGAAAGATTTATGTCATAACTCCCAGCGCCAGAATGGAAAGAAAACTGAGCCTGTTCAATAATGTTTTCCCCGTCCACATCGAAAATCTGGGAAACAACCTGGACGGAGTCATGGATGAGGTCAAGAAAGTCGGTATATTCAGGAAGGGGGAAATTCTGGTTACAACCTCAGGGGAGGGATACTTCACATTCGGTGGCACGAATGACATAAGGGTGGAGGTAATAGGGAAGTTCATTGGAAGAGGATATTCGAAGGGGAAAACGGTGGAAGGGAGGGTTACCTACAATCCTGATGGCGGAGGCGAGATACTTGTCACTGACCAAGGGAGACTACCAGACAATTATGAATTCCGGGCAGTGATATTTGAAAACAGGCCGTTGCCTTCTACAGTTGAGCACCTCCTTGAAAAGGTCAACTGCGTGCTCGTATCTACCATTTTCAAGAACAAGCCAGCGGAAGGCGAAAAAGTTTACATCGAGGCGAGGACAGGGATCATCTATCAATAATATTTTAGCTAAAGTGACCATACACCACCATCACTGAGAAAATTGGCATAGGATACAGATTCAAGAGGATCGCAGACATAGCATCTAGAGGAGGGAAGGTACCTCCGGTGTACCTTTTCGTAGCCTACATCCTGCCGGGCGCGGTATTCGTTTACAGGGTTATGGGTCATTTTGAATGGGTACCTTTCGTCCTGGTTTCCGTATCAATTCTCCCCCTGATGGTTGCGACAAATCTTTATGATGACTACTTTGACATGAAATATGGATATGATAGGCCAGACTCCCCTAACACCACCTACAGGAAACACCCGGTATACTTCCACGGGGTCAACAGTACCTATCTGCTGAAATGGGCAATAGTTGCATCAGCAATCTATTTCGCTCTTTTCACGACTCTGGCATTCTTTCTGGGCGCCGCTTTACTCGCGATAGCTGTTTTAGGCTTCATCCTTGCATATGGCTATACGGGTCCGCCATTTGGCTATAAATATCTGGGAATCGGCGGGATAGGAGTCTTCCTTTCGACAATACTGATCTCCATGATGATCTTTTATTCAGAAGCCCACTATATTCCAGCATCCGACGTACTGTTTTCAATCCCGTACGCCGTAATATTGCTCCCGGTCCTGTTCCTGGGGGACTTCAGGGATATGGAGTACGACAGAAAGCTGGGGTTCAGAACACAGCCGAATCTGATGGGAAGGAAATGGTCCCTCAGGTATCCAACGATAATATTCATCATCTTTTTCGCTTTGCTCCTGCTCTACATTGCTCTGGGGATCTACCCGATCCTGTCTATCTTGGAATTAGTCACGGTTCCGATTGTCTTCTATTCACTCAGGAAATGGTCCGGGATGCCCACCTACAGGATAGAGAATTTCATGGGGAATGTGATCTTCCTCTGCCTTGCAATCCTTTCAGTTCTGTTGCTGTGAATCACCTGTTTTCCCCGTAAATCTGGTAGTACCAGCTTTTCCTTACATTGCCAGTGAGGTCGACGTACACATGCTTCAATGTCGTGAATTCCTCAAGAGAGTACTTTGAGGTGGAAGCCCCGAAGCCTGACCTTTTCATTGGGGACCATGGCATCTCAGAAGGGATGGGTGCGTGGTCATTTATCCAGACGGTTCCGAACCTGAGGTCACGGGACGCCATCATGGCCTTTCTGACGTCCTTAGTCCATACTGAAGACCCGAGCCCATAACTAACATCGTTTGCCTTCTCAATGACCTCCTGGTACGTCTTGAATTTTATTATAACAGGAACCGGACCAAAGATTTCCTCCTGGACAATCCTCGCCTTGTTGTTGTCGGTTTCTATCACCACTGGCTTGATGAAGAATCCCTCGAATGAATCCATCTCCTCCGACTCATCAAGAACAATATTACCTTCCTTCCTGCCTATTTCCACATATTTCCTCACCCTCCCCAGCTGCTCCTCTGATATCAATGGTCCGAGATCATTTGTTTGAACCGTGGGGTCTCCCACCTTTATCTTCTTTACCTTTTCAATGTAGTATTTCTTGAATTTGTCATAGATTGATTCGTGAACGTATATTCTCGCAGCAGCGGAACAATCCTGCCCATTGTTGATGAACGCACCCACAACAGCACCTTCAGTCGCTGCATCCAGATCTGCATCGTCAAATACGATGAACGGAGCTTTCCCTCCCAGTTCCATGGAGAGTCTCTTGACCGTGCCGGATGATATATTGGAGATTGTCCTGCCTACTTCATTCGAGCCAGTAAATGCAATCATATCCACGTCCTGGTTTCTAGCCAGCTCCTCCCCCACGATTTTTCCAGATCCAGTCACAACATTGAAGACTCCCTTTGGCAGTCCAATCTCCTTCACCGCTTCTGCCAGCATGAGAGTGGTCACAGGAGTGTAGGAGGCCGGTTTCACCACAACTGTGTTTCCAGCTGCAATTGCAGGTATTGCCCTCCATCCCACCATCATGAGTGGGTAATTCCATGGAGTAATTGCTCCGACCACTCCTACTGGCTCCCGTCTGAGAATGCTGGTCCCTTCCGAAACGTATTCACCCGCTGAAACTCCCTCAATTACCCTTGAAGCGCCGGCAAAGAACTTCAGATTATCTATTGTGTAGGCTACGTCATAGTCAAAGACCTGCTTCGAAGGTTTCCCCGTATTCTGCAATTCTGCTTCCCCAAAGGCCCTCAACCTCTCCTCAAGCAACCGGGCAAGTTTCATTATGAATTCTGCTCGAGCAGCAGGAGACAATTTAGGCCACTCGCCTTTATCAAACGCGCGCCTGGCCGCCTCGACTGCAGCCCTTGTATCCTCTTCGGTTCCCCTTTGTATATCAGCAATTACCTTGCCATTCGCAGGGTTGATTATTTCCTGCGATTCTCCTCCTACCGACTCTACCCATTCATTATTGATGAACAGACCAAAGCTTCTCGTTTGAGATGACACTATCATTCAATCTAGAAGACATTATAAATTTAACGATAGATCACTCTTTTCAAAAAAAAGTGGAAGGAACCATGCAGACCGGTCACCTTATTATATTTACCGGAAACAAATTCTTGGGGGAGCCATCAAGGAGAAAGATACTTTGAAAGACCTAATTTTTGGCGTCATCAGAAGAATAAAGCCAGCACTTCACCACCCTATTCCCGAGAGGAATGCTTGGCGGTGGCAGGGAGCACTTGCTGAACCTCTTCGGGCAGGAATTCACATAGATGCATCCCTCCCTGGAAGGCTCACCGATTTCATACTGGCTCTCAAATTTATTACTCGTTTCCAGCGTTAGGTTGGCATTCATCAGTTCTGCAGAGTATGGATGGAAAGGGTTCTCATATAGGTCCTGGACTGATGAGACTTCCAGGAACTGGCCGTAATAGAGAACTGCAATCCTGTCGCACATATACTTTATGACATTGAAGTCGTGTGTTATGAATATGTAGTTGACTGAAAGCTCTTCCCTCAGTTTTCTCAGCAGGTTTAGGATCTGGGCCTGAATTGAAACGTCGAGGGAACTCGTAGGTTCGTCCAGAAGAAGTATTTTCTTTCGATTGACTAGTGCTCTCGCAAGGCTCACCCTCTGCTTCTCCCCACCGCTGATGGTCTCCGGAAATTCATCAAGTTTGCTGGATGACAGGCCAACCAGGTCAGTTATTTCAGAGATAGAATTGTCCTGCTCTTTCCTTGATATTTTCCTGTTGAATGGGATGCCTTCCCTTACGATTTCCCTGACGGTAAGACGGGGGTTCAGGCTGCCTATAGGGTCCTGAAAGACAATTCCTATGTTATTCCTTAGATAGACTAAATCAACTTTCTTCCCGTAATCTATCCTCTTCCCATTAAGGATGACTTCTCCGGAAACAGGCCTGTAAATGCCCACAAGTGTTCTAGCCAGCGTGGATTTCCCGGAACCCGTCTCCCCTACTATCCCGAGTGTCTCCCCCTCATTCACGCTGAAAGATATGTCATCCAGTACCACCTTCCATTTTTCAGCAGCTCCAGTAAGAAACCCTCTTTTTTCCCTGTTCCGGAACCTCACTTTCAAGCCGGAGACATTCAATATAGATTCATCTTTCATACAGCCAGCACTCCACTTTCCTCCCATCTCCTACGTCTATGAGTGGCGGGACTTTTTCCCTGCACTTATCGAATGCCCTCGGGCATCTGGGGTTGAACGGGCATCCCGACGGAAGATGGGCCATGTCAGGGGGTGAGCCCTCAGTAACGTTTAGCGGGCCAGAATCGCTGTACCCAGTAGGTATGGAATTCTTGAGCATCTGAGTGTATGGGTGCATTGGGTCCCTTATCACGTCTCTCTTTGGACCTGATTCTGCAATTCTGCCTGCATACATTACATATATTCTATCGGCGGTATTTGCGGCAACAGCTAAATCATGAGTGATCAGGAGGAAGCTGCTATCATTGTCCTTCCTTAAATTCAGGAGGAGGCTCATTACTTTCCTCTGGACAATCAGGTCCAGCCCCGTCGTGGGTTCGTCAAGAATGACAAGCTTGGGTCTCTGTATGATTGCCATTGCAATTGCCACCCTCTGCCGCATACCACCGGACAGTTGATGGGGATAGCTGTTCATGACCCTTTCAACATCCCGAATCATCAGTTCTGAAAGGGTTGATTTGATAACCCTTTCCCTCACCTTGTTCTTGGAAGGTATTCCTGCTATCTCAGCTGACTCCTCAAGCTGTTTCCTCGCAGTGTAAACAGGATTCAAAGAGGCAAGTGGCTCCTGAAAGACCATGTTGATTCCTTTGCCCCTATAATCCACCACTTTTCCATCCTTTGGAAAAATTCTTTCTCCATTGAAATGGATCTCACCTCTTGTGATGAAGGCAGGAGGGGAATCCAGTACGCCGACAATTGCCTGGGCCAGGGTTGACTTTCCAGAGCCACTCTCTCCCACTACTGCCACAACTTCTCCCTTCACAATGGTGAGGCTAACTTCCTTGAGGACTTCTATTTTCCTGTATATTGTTTCGAAATCGACCGAGAGCCCATTTACAGAGAGCAAACTATTGTTCAAACCTTTTTCACTCACCATCAATTTTGGGTAATTAACCATGCCTCTCAATTGATGTCGTATTTCTCTTCAACCTTGATCTTGATATCCCTCTTGGAAAGTTCCGAGAAGAACTGCTTGGTGGGTACGATCTGCTCCGGTGGCTTCACTCCCTTCCCCTTTATGACTCCATTCATTATCATCTGCGCCACAATTGAGCCCGGGACCCCAACCTCTTTCTGGGATGCGGATACTTTCCATTTCTCGTCAAACTTGAAATAAGCGGAGATTTTCACGTTCTTTGGCCTTCCATCATCTGTGCCTCTTGCCTCTACCACCGTGACCTCGTAGTCACGGACCTGAACTTCCTGGGGTGGAATCAGCATTCCCTGTGAACCCAACATCTGAAACAGGAAATCCCGGGGAACAATCTCCTTTCCGTCAACAGTCATTTTCTCTTTCTTTCCGAACCCTATGTCAGTCAAGAACTTCATTTTTTCAATGTCTGCGCTCCCCTCTTTCCATTCAACATACTTGATCCCCTTTTCTGCAAAACTTGATGGAAGCGTCGCGATCTCCGAATGAATGCTCCTGAATATTTTCACCTTACCGATTTCCCATCCAAAATCATACTCTTCAGGTGAAGAGAATGGTTCAGATTGCACATATCCGTTGGCATAATGAATTGCGGGAAGCGTCAGCTCGTCGAAAAGTGTGCTTGGGGACCACGTAAAGAATAATTTCGAGTAATTTGTCTTATCTGCCCACGCATCGCGAATGAATATTTCATCTATCTTGTCAAGTCTGCTCGCTGCATAGCTGGCCATTATGTTGGAAATCCCGGGTTGCGCACCCATCCCTATTATGGCAAGGATTCCCTGGTTCTTGAAATCCTGGTCAAGGTTCATCTGCTCCAGAGTAACGTGGTGGAGCCCTCCAAAATCGATATATGGAATTTTCGCCTCCAGTGCTGCTTTCATTATGCCGATATTGTGATAGTATTGAACTGCGTTTATAAGAACGTCATTCCCTCTTAAAGTCTTGACCAGCTCCTCATGATTGGAAACGTCGAGTTTAACGTACTTCACCCTCTTGTCATTAAAATCTACTGTCTTAGATATATCACCGACAGTTATTTCATCAATTTTCTCATTGTTGATAAGATCGAAAACGGCACATCTACCGGTGAGGCCCATTCCTCCCAAGACTATGACCCTCATGATAATGTAAATATTTCAATCAATTTAAATATTGTGCAGGTTTTCTGGAAAATATTCAAATTTTTTGTTTAAAACCTAAAAAATATTTATTCAAAAAGGGTATCATCAAAAAAGTAATATACCCCATCCGGATAAGTGACTGTCTATGTATTAAGGACGTGTTATTATGGATTCAGAGAATGGTACTGATCCAAGAGTGGTCGGGATTCAACAAAAGGCAAGAAAGTATGATACGAAAAGGTCAATGAATTTATTCAAGAAAACAAAGAGGATAATTCCGACAGGTGCAAGTTCTTTGATGAGAACGAGCTCGTGGGATCCGTACCCTTTATACATCAACAAGGGAAAGGGAACAAGGATCTGGGACGCAGACGGAAACGAGTACACGGATTTCCTAATGGCTTTCGGACCAGTTATAAACGGGCACGCAAATGACAAGATAAATGCAGCAGTCAGAAAATTCCTGAGGAATGGCAGTATTTTTGGTGCCCCAAATGAACTGGAATACAAACTTGCAAGGGAGTTCAAGAAATTTGTGACAACCCAGGACATGGTCATATTCTCTCTCAGCGGCTCTGATGCAACATTCAACGCGCTCAGAATAGCGCGAGCAGCCACAGGGAAGGACATGATACTTAAGTTTGAGGGACATTATCATGGGCTGCACGACTATGCGGCAGTATCTGTGGAGGCGCCTGCACCCATATCGGGGCTCAGATGGTTCCCAAAATCACTTCCTTATTCAGCAGGAATACCACCTTCAGTTATGGATACAGTGGTCGTGGCCTCGTGGAATGACCTGGAGAGTCTGACAAAAATACTGAGGATCAGGGGAAATGAAATTGCAGCTATAATCATGGAACCGGTCATGGCCAATTCCACCGTCATCTCGCCTGAAGGTGATTACCTGAAGGCAGTGAGGGAACTGGCCGATGAGTACAACATTCTTCTCGTATTCGACGAGGTGATAACAGGATTCAGGGTCAGCGAAGGAGGTGCGCAGAAACTCTATGGGGTGACTCCTGACCTGTCTGCATGGGCGAAGGCACTTGGAAACGGTTATCCCATCTCTGCCATCGCTGGCAAGAAGGAATACATGGAGCTCATAGGAAACGGAGTCGGTTATGGTGGGACATACTATGCATCCCCACTCTCGATGGCCGCATCGCTGGCCAACCTGAAACTGCTGGAAGCGGACGACTTTGCCGCATACTCGCATCTTGGAAGGATAACCAGGAGGATGGCCAGAGGGATTGAAGATATTGCGGACAACCTCAATGAGAACATATGGGTCAATTACGAAACTGGCGTTCTTGCGTTTGTTTTCACCGAGCAGAAGAAAATCAGGAATTACAGGGAAAGCGTGAATATGGACTGGAATAAATACAAGGCAATCCAGCAGAAGATGTTGCAGAAAGGATTTTACTATCATCCAGATGGAGCCGAGAGGCTCCCTCCATCGGTCGCCCATACTGAGGATGATGTCGACAGGTTCCTGGTGGCACTTGAAGAGTCCATCAAGGAATACAACAAGGAGAACTGATTATTTTTTATATTTCTTGACATTTAAGTATATTTTTTCCAATATTTTCGAAGAATTGAAATACTTTATCCATATAATTATCAGATGTCAGGGAAATTTTCAAATGATGATGAAACAATAAGACTGAATACTGAATTAACGTATGGAACATGGAGGAAGCAGAAAGGCTGGAACCCACTTCTTGTTACAAAGGCATATGATTGTTATTTCGAGGATAACCATGGGAAAAAATACCTTGACTTCTCATCTCAACTGATGTGCTCCAATCTGGGGCACAATAATAGGAGAATCAAGGAATCCATAATGCAACAGCTGGAGAGATTTGAATACGCCCAGCCTTCATATGCTACCGAGATAAGGGCAAAAGTTGCTGATGAACTGAGCTCAGTCCTCCCACCCAATCTCAGCAAATATTTCTTTGCATCATCAGGTACAGAGGCAAACGAAGCGGCAATCAAGACAATAAGAATGTTTTTTGCAAAGGAGAGAAAATTCAAGATTATTTCCAGCTATAATTCCTACCATGGTTCCACAATGGGAAGCGTGACGCTGACCGGGGATTTCAGGAGAAGACTGGTTGATCCGTTCTATTCGTCTCAGGGAATAATGCATTCCCCTCCACCTTACTGTTACAGGTGCCCCCTAGGTCTAAAATATCCTGAATGTGGTATAGCCTGCGCAAATTATCTGGAATATGCAATAAAGAATGAGGGAAATGTGGGAGGTGTATTCATCGAGCCAGTTACCGGCACGAACGGGGTCATTGTACCACCAGATGGCTACCTGGAAACGATAAGGAAAATTACGAAGGAAAATGATGTGCTGCTTGCAGCAGACGAGGTGATGAGCGGTTGGGGAAGAACTGGAGAATGGTTTGGGGTGGATAACTGGAAAGTGGAACCTGACATTCTTACGACTGCCAAGGGGATAACGGGTGCATACCTACCCCTGTCACTGATGGCCACGGACAGGAAGATATCTGAATACTTCAATGACAATTATTTTGCTCACGGCCATACCTACGAGGCACACCCTGTACCCCTGGCTGCAGCATATGCTGCAATAAGGGAATACAAGGAAAGGGGCCTCATTAAAAATTCCAAGGAACTTGGCAGGATTTTGAAGAGAAGACTGGAGGAGATTAAGGAAAGACACAGATCAGTGGGAGATGTGAGAAGCATCGGCCTCTTTGGTGCGGTGGAATTGGTGAAGGACAGGGAAAAGAAAACTCCATTCAATGATTACCTGGACAAGATTGAAGGCAAGGGTCTCACAGTGGAGAAGGTCGCAAAGGATGCAATGGGCAGGGGAGTATATATAAGCACATGGGTCTCACATTTCATAATTGCCCCTCCTCTCATAATAAATGATGAGGAACTCGATGAAGGACTGAGAGTAATTGATGAAAGTTTGAAGATTGCCGACATGGAGGTGTGACCATGAGGATTGTAAGGAATTTCGTAAATGGTGAATATGTGGAACCAATTAATGCGCCTTCGTACGATGTATACGACCCAGGGAAAGGATCAATAATTGCAAGGGTCTCGCCAGCAACAAGGGAAGAAGTGAATCAGGCAGTCGATGGTTCGTTGGAGGCGCAGCAGAAGTGGGCACGTGTCCCGGTCACTGACAGGATAAAGGTACTTTTCAAGCTGGAAAACATTATGCAGGAAGAGATGGATGAAATCGCAAAAGTCACAACGGTGGAACACGGCAAGACGCTGCGGGAGTCGAAGGGGGACATAGTCAGGGCAATTCAGAACATTGAGGCAGCTTCAGGTGCAACATATCATTCGATGGGGAGAAGCAACAGAAATATTTCTGAAGAAATAGACGAGGAACTCATACGCGTCCCGCTTGGTGTGTTTGCAGTAATTTCACCCTTCAATTTTCCAGTAATGATTCCATTCTGGTTTGTTCCATATGCGCTGTCACTTGGAAATGGGGTTGTAATAAAACCATCCGAAAAGACGCCGATGAGCATTGAAATGATCATGGGTATGCTCAAAAAGGCAGGCATTCCTGACGGCCTGGTTCAGCTGGTTAATGGAGGAGGAGAAACTGTGGAATATCTGATCGAAAACAGTAAAGTGGCTGGAGTAAGTTTTGTAGGCTCCACAGGGGTCGCGAAAATGATCTACAGGAATGGCACGGCAAACGGCAAGCGTGTCCAGGCTGGGGCTTCGGCTAAGAACTATGTTCTGGTCATGCCGGATGCCGATATCGAAAACAACGTCGGAAACATGACTGGATCATTTTTTGGGAACGCAGGAGAACGATGCCTGGCAGGTTCAGTACTGGTGGTATTCCGGGAAAATCATGATCGGGTCCTAAAGTCTTTCAGCAAGGCAACGGAGGATCTCAAGGTCGGTTATGGCCTTGAAGAGGGTACTGACATCGGGCCACTCATAAGAAAAGGGCACCTAATGAAGGTGAAGAATCACATCGACGAGGCAGAGAAAGACGGAGCAAAGGTCATTCTTGACGGGCGAAAGTACAGGGATGAAAAGTATCCCGAAGGGTTCTATCTGGGTCCGACAATTATGGACGGGGTGGAAATTGATGCGAATGTCAACCGTGAGGAGATATTCGGTCCTGTTGCGTCTGTTATTACTGTAAATGATTTCGACCAGGCAATTGAAGTGATAAATGGCAGTAAATTCGGGAATGCCTCAACAATCTACACCAGGTCGGGGCATTATGCACGGGAATACGTACAGAGAGTAAATGCAGGTAACATAGGCATTAACATTGGCGTTGCGGCACCAGTGGCATACTACCCATTTGGAGGAAGGAAAGAATCATTTTTCGGGGACCTGCACCCGCAGGGAGGTGAAGATCACATTCTCTTCTTCACCGATAGCAAGGTTGTAATATCGAGATGGACAAAATAGATACTGCTCCAAAAACGCAGTAATAACCGATGGAGAGGCCCTGATCTTCACATCTATTCAGCCTTTCCCGTAAAGAGTCATTCAACACCATTGTCTACCTTATGAAAATATTTTAATTTCAGATAAGAGTAGAGTCAGGAAGATATATGCAAAGGTCTATCAAGATTTTGATAGTGGTGATAATTGCAGGGATCCTGATCGTTTCTGCCGTAGCCGTTGTTGAACTGGGTGTTCAGAAGGGACAAAACAGGAATGTCCTGACAGTTGAAGAAGGAGAATCTCCTGACACAATTGACCCTGCCGTAACGTTCTCCACACCGGGGTGGGAGATCGATAACCAGATATACCAGGGTCTTGTTGCTCCGAACGGTACCAGCACGACAACCTTCGTAGGCGTTCTTGCAACTAACTGGAGCATCTCCTCGGATGGGATGAATTACACGTTCTACCTCAGGCATAATGTTACTTTCAGCAACGGGGACAAATTCACCGCGTATGATGTTTGGTATTCAATTTACAGGACAATCATAATCGCCGCCTCTCCCGTTTTCATCCTTACACAAGACATGGCCGCAGGCAATGGAATAGATTTCAACGTGACTGCCCAGATGCTAAATACCATAAATTTCCAGAACCCGAATTCTTCCTCCCTGAGCTTAATGGAATATCCCAACCAATCAGTCCAGGTGGTTAATCCATACGAGGTAATACTTCGCCAGGGGTACGGCTACAATGGAAATTATCCATATAATGCATTCCTGATGACCCTTACCACCCCAATGGCTGCAGTGGTTGACCCTGCAGTGGTGGACCAGAATGGGGGCGTCGTCGCGGGGACACCGAACAGCTGGATGGTACAACACGCAATCGGGACGGGGCCATACGAAATGAGCTCCTATATCTCGACGCAAAGCATCACGCTGAAGGAAAACCCCAATTACTGGGGCAAATCAGTTCCTCAAAATGAGCTCAATTATGCAATTGCGCCACCTCACATCCCGACAATCATTATTGAGTACAAGTCCCTTGCATCAAGAATTTCAGACCTGAAATCCGGCCGTGCACAGATTATCGAGGCGCCCATCCAGGAGTACAAGAGTCTGAAGGGAATACCCAATGTTAATGTCAGTCTCCTCCCAATCCAATTCGGGTCTTCTCAAGGAGCTTATTTCGTCTACATGTCCCCACAGGCCTTCTCTCCTTTCCAGAACATTGACGTGAGAAAGGCTGTCACTTTCGCAATCAATTACACGGGGATCATCAACGCCGTATTTGACGGGTATGGGACTCAGTGGATAGGCCCGGTACCTCCGGGATTCGAGTACTATAACCAGTCCATCGCTGGACTCAGCTATTATCCGTACGACCCAACCCTAGCCGCACAGGACCTTGCAGCGGCAGGATACAGGGCAACACTGCCCAATGGCACCGTGCTGAATCCGTCTGCGCCAAGACTCCCCTCAGTAAATTTCCTCTACACTTCCGATTCAACATCGGAATCAGCCGCTTCTGCCATTATTCAGCAGAATCTTGCAACCATTGGGATCACGATAGTACTTACTCCGCTCACATTCAACTCCTATGAGAATTACGTATTTTCAAATGAGACCAATGATACGCAATATGCCATGGGCCTCAATTTCTATACTGAAGATTATAGCGCATCAATCGACTACGTATCGGCTATAGCAGATGGAGGTTACCTTGGAACGTCAGGTTACTTCAACAATTCTGTTTTCAATGCGACAATCAACGCAAGTTCTTCCAGTAATTCATCTGCTGTCATCCAGAACCTTTCTTTCATTACCCAGACCATGTATAATCAATACGTGATGCCGTGGCTCTATGTGTCGGATTTCATGACAGTGACCGAAAATGGAATTACTGGAATGATTCCCAATCCTGCAGGATCAGGAGCTGGATACTTCATGTTCTACAGCACTCTTCAGTACACCTGATAGGTGATTGAGTGGAAGGGAAAAGGGAACTAATATACTACATAGCAAGGAGAGCGGCAGCTTCGGTGCTGGTAATCATCGGTACCATAATCATTGTATTCCTTATCTCCCATCTTCTCACGAATGACCCGGCCAGACTCTGGGCAGGCCCAAAGGCGAGGGGGGTCACAATAGCTTACGTTATCCAACGATACCATCTCAATGCTCCATTACTGGTGCAGTTATGGTATTTCATCGTTGATTTTTTTACCGGTAATTTGGGCATTGACCCCATAACAGGGTCTTCCATTTCTTCCGAAATATTGTTCTATTTCCCCAATACCCTTGAACTGGTACTGACTTCGCTTCTTTTCATAATTATAATGGGAGTGGGATTGGGTTATTTGGCTGCCATCAATTTTTCTTCGAAGAAAGACGCTCTGATCAGGATTCTTTATTCAGCAGCATGGGCATCTCCCACCTTTCTTGTTGCAATTCTTGCTATCCTCATCTTCACATCCTATATCCCAATCTTTCCTTCAGGAGGAATGAATTCCCCTGGAATGCTCCCACCTGCTCACATCACTGGGCTGTACGTGCTCGACTCCCTGCTTTCCCGTAATCTTGGAGACTTCACAGATGGCCTATATCACCTGATACTCCCTTCACTTGCCCTCGCGTTCCTGAATTTTGGAATTGTGACAAGGATCAGCAGGAACGGTATCCTGAGCGTCAAATGGCTGCCCTACGTAAAGGTTGCGAGAGCCAAGGGTCTCGATGAAACAAAGGTGAGTAGAAATCACATACTCAGGACCGGGCTGATTGAATCCAATACGGTCATCGCCGTGATGTTCGGCTGGCTAATAACTGGAACAGTGGTGGTGGAGCAAATCTTCTCGTGGCCAGGGATAGGCAAGTTTGCATATTCAGCGATATCGGAGAGCAATTACCCGGTGCTTATATTTGTGGTTATAACGTTCACCATTTTCGTGATAATAGCAAATCTAATAGCCGACATAATGTATGCAATTCTTGATCCAAGAATACGGTTGGGTGGTGAGAATTGAACCCAACTTACAGGAAGTGGCTTACTATTGTTTTTTCCAACCGCCTGTCAGCCTCTGGTTTTGTGATCATATCCATATTTCTGATAATTGCCTTACTCTACCTTATTTTTGGAAATTTGATTCTTCCCTACAATCCGATTCAGATAAACCTTTCACAGGTGAATGCTCCTCCTAGCTTCAGGCACCTGTTTGGAACTGATCAGGAGGGAAGGGACATATTCTCAAGAGTCATAGCGGCACTTCCGGTTGACCTCGGCATCTCAATGTTGGTAGTTGTTACATCAGCTGCACTGGGTCTCATACTTGGAGTTCTTGCGGGCTACTACCGAGGAATTTTCGAAGAAATAATTATGAGGGTTACTGACCTGTTTTTCGCCCTCCCCCCTTTGATCATGGCAATGGCCATTGCGATAACTTTAGGCTCCAGTCTGATCAACGCTTCAATAGCCATAATAATTGTCTGGTGGCCACCCTATGTGAGACTGGTGCGCGGTAGCACACTGGAAGTTACGGCTAATGAGTACATAACGATGTCAAAGGTCCTTAATACTCCATTCATAAAGATATTCACGAAAGGGATATTCCCGAACATTGTTACCAGTTTGCTTGTTTATGCAACCATGGATATCGGGACAGCAATACTCACCCTGTCCACGCTAGGATTCCTCGGAATAGGAATCCCAGTGGGCACTCCGGAATTGGGGGTCATGTCCTCCATATTGTCAACCAACTTTTACACATACCCACTCGAAGGGTTGATTCCGGCATTCTTTATCTTCCTCATCGTGATGGGATTCAGCCTGACAGGGGAGGGAGTCGCAGAAATAATAGACCCGAATATCAGGGGTCACCTCATTTCCAGGAAAAGAAGACTTGAGGAGATGAAAAAGATTAAGGCAGGATCCCGGCCCTCTGATATAGGGCCCCAGTAGAACCGGATTCAGTACTTATCATTCCTCTTCATTTTCCTTACTTTTTTAATATGCTGATCTTTCCTGTCATCTTTCTTGGTGGGAAAGAATGCGGCTGCAACTATCACGACAATTACCAGTGCCATGACTATGTTGCTCAGCTCTGGAATATACTGGGTTTTGCCATCAATCCAAAGCTTGAGTGTGCCTAAAATAGGGAGATACCCTACAGCTATTCCCTTGACCTGTGTTATATTGACCAGTGAATTATCAATTCCCACGTTCACGTCTGCTCCCAGGTAAAAAGAGCCTTCCTTGAATGGTGAATTTGCTAGGTTATAATCTCCCATCGTGACATAGCCTGTGGTGCCTATAAAATTACCCAGGTCAACCAGAAGGTTCCTGTGAGCATATCCTACATTGAGTATGGTGACATTGTATCCATTTATCGCCAGCCACGAAGGATTGTTATCATTCGCTATTATGGGGGTGTCTCCATTCCAGCCTGATACGTAGAACATGGCCCTGTGGATCACCAGCTCCCCGAGGTAAGTGTTATCGTAAATCACGACATCACCGAAGTCGCCATAATATACCGGGCCTCCTGATTCCCTGGCGACGACGTATGTGATGACATTATTCTGGGAATAAACTTTCTTCATTCCAACTATGTCGCCTGTGTTAATCACACCAAGAACAAAGTTGTTGCCGTGCTGCATGGACTTGGACTCGACAACCACTGCGGGAGGCCAATTCTGCGTATATATTGTAAGGCTCCCGAATATTGCAAGTATGACAACCACTACGGTGATGGCGCTTATCATTTCCCATTTATACTTCAAGATGTTCGAACTTGATTTAAATGATCATATTAAATATATTCCGTTGGAGGCACAGTCATGCTCAACCATAAGCAGACCGTCTGCATGTCACCTGCCAGCTGAGAGTCCCTGTCAAAAGCTTGAGTCCATGTCTGGAAATAATTCATCTGTATAACAGTTTATTAATAACTATTTTATATCGTACCTATGCCACATAAAAAAAATACCGATTATCATCTAAACTCAATGGATAAGAAGATTCTAAGGACAATATATGATTCGAGGGATACCAATCTTTCAATCATATCCAAAAAGGTCGGCCTGTCTAAATCAACTGTCCATAACAGGCTGAAGAAGATGAAAAATGCGGGGTACATTAATGGAGTGATACCTCTGATGGAACAATCATTCATCAAGAAACACATCACTGCTGTCTCACTTATAAAGGCAAGATATGGTCCTGAATATGCAGAGGAAGTCGGAAAGAGAATAGCACAGATCAAGGGAATATGGGCAGTTTACTTTGTCATAGGAAGTTATGATTTCATAGCCCTCATGAGGACAAGGAGCAAAGAGGAACTTGAATTCATAGTCAACGAGTTGAGCAAGACAGAGGGGATTGAAAGAAGCGAGACGATAATGGTATTGAATGCTCTGTCTGAAGATTTCCCGGAATCCCTCAAGTTGACGGTAAACGAAGACTGATCTTCAAAACTTTATTTTCCATCTTCCGTAATTTGTGGATAAACCCTCAAAGGATGCTGTGTGACTGTATTGGGGATCAAAAGCTTTTAATATAGTGATGACACAATAAGTTCGTTCTGTCGGTTGCAATTGGAATCTAATATCCTTCTCCAGATTGAGCAGACTCTTTATCAAGGTCCATTATCCTTGAAATCTAAGACAAGCCAATTTACTATCAATGTCAATTTTCGTCCAGAAAGAAATGATAAAATATGACATAATTGATTTGATATTTGAGAGGGGTGAACGCCTTTCACAAATATTCCAAACCAATAGCAGTCTTCATCGTCCTCATTATAACCTTAGCAGCCATTGTCTACGTAGTTCACCTCAGGACACCTGCGGAAAAAAGTGATAGAAGGGATAGCATCCTTATACCTCTCTATTCTGGCAATTCTGCTCAATGGCAGGAAATACTGAATCTTCATGCAGAGTACAAGAATGTTGGTTTCTATGTCATCGTAAACCCGGATAATGGTTCTTGCAACGCTTCAAATGCCACATATGCTAGCTGGATTGACAGATCTGAGGCGGCAGGAATTACTGTGCTCGGCTATGTTTTCACATCCTATGGGAACAGATCCATATCAAGCATTGAAGATGAAGTATCTAATTACACCAATTGGTATGGACTCCACTCAATCTTCTTTGACGAAGTGTCGGATAATGCGACAGAGGAGGCATTCTACCATGAGGTAGTCAATCAAAGTCATGCAAAGGGAATTAACTTTACTGTTGGGAACCCCGGAGATTTCGTCCCGACCGACTATCTTTCAATTTTCAACGTAACTGTGATATATGAAAACCCTGGTTATCCAGTTCTTTCAACCCTTCGGGAATATGCAAAGAACGTTGCCGGACTTCGGCTGGGGGTAATCGTTTACGCTGTTACTTTTTCAGAGTCTGAGATTTCTGGCATTGGAGAAATTGCAAGTACGGATTATTTCAGCGACCAGAATCTCCCCGACCCATACCAGAACCTTTCATCATACCTTCCTCAAATAGCACAGATCTTCAATTGAAATACAGTTTCAATCTGGCCTTCCACAACACAGAAGTACCTTCATCATTCCGGAAAGGAGAATACACGAAGCCTGATTTGAAGGCATCAGTCTGCAAGCCGTTTACAGGCTCCTGACCATATTTTTATTAAGCTGCAAAAAAGATGAAGGAAAAGTTATTGTTTTGGTATTAGAATATCAATTTACGAGGTTTGAATCATTATGAAACAGGAGGTACAGTGGACTAGCCTGATGGATGCGCCTTTGATAAGGACCGAAATCCCAGGAAAAAAGTCAACTGAGCTGCTTGCAATCCAGGATAAATTAGAGACGTCTAGCAGGTCATACACCACGTTCTTCAGGTTGGCAATAGACAGAGGGATAGGATCGACCCTGGTGGATGTGGATGGCAATGTCTTCATCGACTGGTTCGGTGGAGTAGCAGTCATGAACCTCGGGCATGGCAATCCAATTGTAATAAACGCAATCAAGGAACAGCTCGATAAAATCACGCACCTGACAGAGATACCTACTGAAGCCAGGATAAATTACCTGAAAAGGTTGAATGAAGTTCTTCCCGCAGGAATGAGGGACAGGTCGAGGGTGATGTTTACGGTGACAGGAGGAGATGCGTGCGAAGCTGCCGTCAGCCTTGCCAGACATATGACAGGCAAGCGCACAATAATAGCATTTGCAGGATCATATCATGGAATCGCAGGGGGGATAGTGAATGCAACTTCTAATACTCATTATCGCGAATATGCTGGATTTTACAACTCCAACTTTTTCCACGTCCCATATCCGTACCAGTACAGGTTCCCCTGGCCAGTGGACAAAGAGGACATATCCAAGTCAGTTGTGGGGTACATTGAAAACATCATGAGAGATCACTATTCCGGGGTCCCCCCGGTGGCTGGTATTCTTGTTGAGCCTATACAGGGAGAAGGGGGGTACGTGGTTCCCCCGGATGATTTTCTGCCGATGCTGAGAGAGACAGCAGATAAATTCTCGATTCCTCTAATTATTGACGAAGTCCAGAGCGGAATCGGTAGGACAGGAAGAATATGGGCAAGTGAACATTATAATGCCACCCCAGATATCATGTGCATTTCGAAGAGCATAGGTGGCGGGATCCCAATATCTTCAATTGCATACAGGTCTGATTATGACAACATCCCACCCGCTTTCCATCTAGGAACCTACAGGGGGAATCCGCTTGGACTTGCCGCAGGCGCATCAATTCTGGAGTATCTGAAAGACAGCAATATCCTTGACAGGGTGAGGACCAAGGGAGAATACCTGAAAAGGAGAATGATTGAGGTACAGGAAGGTTCCAGGATAATAGGCGAAGTGAGAGGAAAGGGATACATGATTGGGATGGAGATAGTAAAGAGAGGAAGCAAGGAGCCAGATGGGAAGGCGGCATCCGCAATAAGGGAAAGCATGCTCAAGTCAGGAGTGCTGATGCACACCTGCGGTCACTACTCCAATGTAATGAGATTCATGGCACCGCTGACAATTGAAGATCAACTGCTCGATAAGGGGCTGGAAGTACTCTCTGAATCAGTAAAGAAAACGGAGGGTTAAACATGATGTTCAAAACAATTAATCCTTTTACCAATGAAGTGGTGGGCGCATACGAAACCTATCCCCAGGATACAGTCAGCAGAATCCTGAAAGAAGTCAGATTCAACCAGAAGAAATGGGCAAGAGACCTCGGGGAAAGGATTGATTTTTTTAAGAACGTGGTAAAGCAGAATATTGTAAAGAATACTGAAGAGATAGCCACTCTTATGTCCAGGGAGATGGGGAAGCCAATCTCCCAGAGCATAGCTGAGGTTAACAAGAGCGTGAAACTGATTGATTACCTTATTGAGAATGGTCAAGAGATATTTGATAATGAGAACATCAAGACGGAGGCAAGGAAGAGTTACGTGCGTTTTGACCCACTTGGCGTGGTGATGGCGATTGAACCCTGGAATTTTCCGTTATGGCAGGCCGCGCGGGCCATATTCCCAGCCATGATTGCAGGGAATGGTGTCGTTCTTAAACATTCGATGACGGTCACAGGAGTCTCCTTGAAAATAGAGGAGATGATAAACAGCCCAGTTTTCAGGTCACTGGTAATAGATGGACCTGCAGCCTCATCCCTGATTGGCAAGGTGGATGGAGTTGCATTCACCGGTTCCACTCCAACAGGAGCAAAGATTGCAGAAATTGCAGGGAGGGAAATGAAGAAAGTTGTTATGGAACTGGGAGGATCAGATCCATTTATAGTCCTTAAGGGGGCCTCCATCACTTCTTCTGCCAAGGCAGCCACAAATGGGCGCCTCCAGAACAATGGGCAGAGCTGCATAGCTTCAAAAAGAATACTGGTTGACAGTGACATCTACGATGAATTTGTTAAAGCACTTGATGCTGAATTCTCGAAGGTGAGGATTGGCGATCCACTGGACAGGAAGACCTATCTTGGTCCTCTTGCAAGCAAAGCGCAGAGAGACATAGTTCAGCACCAGATAGACCTGCTGAAAATGTCGGGTAAAATGAGAGTCATTGGGGAAGGGGCAGGGAACATAATCCCTCCCACTATTATACAGACTGACTACAACTATTCAGAAGAAATATTCGGGCCGGTCGCGATTGTCAGGAAATTCAGGAACACGGAGGAAGCCATCGCCATGGCAAACGAAACACCATTCGGCCTGGGGGCATCAATCTGGGGTGATGTAAATGAGGCAGAGAAGATGGCTCCGGAGATAGAGGCCGGAATGGTTTACATCAACAGCATTGTCTTTTCAGATCCAAGGCTTCCTTTCGGCGGAACCAAGAAGAGCGGATTGGGGAGGGAGCTTTCAAAATACGGGAGCAGAGAATTCACTAACATGAAAACGGTCTGGGTGAACTGAATAGGGCATCCATCTCATAGGACACGAACACTCCAGATGAAGCAGCGTCAGTTAGATACAGTTATTGCATAATGTCCCTTATGGAATTTTGAAATATCCTTTACCTGGTGAACCTGGAAATGTTCCTTGATTTTTTTGACCTGTTCCTCAATTGAAACATCTGCTCTCACAGAGAAAGTCTTGAACATCAGTATCCCCCTCTTTGCCCTGAAAAATTCCATGTTCTTCTCAAATATTTCAATCTGGTTGGGTTGGGAAACATCCTGGTAAATCAAGTCGACCCTGTCTATCAAGACTGAATACTGCTGAGGCTTATTCCCGTCCAGCAGCATCGGAAATACATTCTCCCTCTCATCACCGAGCTGGATAAGTTTTACAAAGGGGATGGCAGAAAATTCGACTGCGAATATCATTCCGCCGGTTATAATGTCTGAAAGATGTGAAACTGTTGTCCCGGTTGACGCGCCAAGATAAAGGATGTGATCGTTCTCAAGGATGACTGGCTTGAGTCCTGTTTTGATGGAAGAGGCAAGCTTGGATCTTAAAGGAGAGAAAGTTCTGTAATACGCGTTCCCCCTTTTAAATACATCTTCCCCATAAACAGGTTTTGGGTAGGATGATTTTGTGTACATCCTGCCATTTTCCTCATATAGATTTTTCAGAAAGGTCTCTTGCATTATACAAACATCTCTAGGTTGTTTCCCTGCTTTGCTGACCTGTTCTTCTGCAATTTTATCTTTTCTACCGCATTTGTCATGTCCTTCCTTGACACGAAGTCATTACCTTCCCTTATTGCGAACATTCCCGCCTCAACAGTGACCGCCTTCAGGTCTGCCCCAGAAAAACCTTCAGTAATGTCTGCGACTTTTTTCAGATCAACATCCTTCAGATTCATTTTCTTTGAATGAATCCTCAATATCTGAGCTCGTCCCTTTGAATCCGGGAGAGGTATTTCAATTATCCTGTCAAATCTTCCGGGTCTCATCAGTGCCTCATCCAGGGTATCTGGCCTGTTGGATGCAGCGACCAGCTTAATGTTTCCCAAAGGTTCGAATCCATCTATCTCTGCAAGAAGTTGCATCAGTGTCCTCTGGACTTCCCTGTCACCGGAGGTGGATGAATCAATCCTTCTTGACCCGATGGCATCCATTTCATCTATGAAAATGATTGATGGTGCTTTCTTTCTCGCTAGGTCAAAAAGTTCCCTTACAAGTCTCGCCCCCTCTCCTATGTATTTCCTGACCAGCTCGGAGGCAACAACTCTAATGAATGTGGCATTGGTGTTGTTTGCTACAGCCTTTGCAAGCAGAGTCTTGCCAGTTCCTGGATTGCCAACCAGCAGCACCCCTGTCGGAGGGTCGACTCCTACTCTTTTGAAGATCTCAGGGTTCAACAGAGGAAGTTCCACCATTTCCCTAATCTCCTTAATCTGTTCCTCCAGCCCACCTATATCTGAATAGGTGACGTTGGGTTTTTCGGAAATCTCAGATGCAACTACAGTTGGGTCGTATGCCTCCGGTATGACCGAAATGACAGATAGGGTAGCCTTGTTCAGGGCCACTCTAGCTCCAACTGTGAGCTTCTCCCTCGGAATGTGTTCTGAAGTGTAAACTAGGAAGCTCGGTCCAGTGCTGCTCCTGATAACTATCCTCCTCTCGTCCACAATATCCTCCACGGAACCGATAAGTAATGGAGGAAGCTTCATCCTGTTTAATTCTTTCTTCAGTTTCTCATTCTCGTCCTGCAGTCTCTTGTTTTCAAGTTCTGTATACCTCTTTTCCTCCTCTGAAACACGAAGTTGCCTCAAAACTTCCTCGACGTCATTGATCTCGTCCACGTCATCATCAGTCTTCGTCTGATTTCACCTTTGAACAATAACAATGATTTTTATTTAAAAGTAGTGTTTGGTACCTGCACACTCTCACCCCTGGTTCCAGTCCTGGAGTATTTTTTTATTGCAAAGTACAACAATGCTGATACAATTATGCTCACAAAATAGCTAATGTCTACCCCGCCAAGCATTCGGGAAAAGTATTGCGGATAGTATGTTGTGGTCACGGACCAGTTCATAATATTGAGACTCGGGATCCCTGGGTTCATGAAGGGTACTGAAACCATGAGTCCTGAGAGGTATGAGAACACTCCCGCGAATATAAAATTCCTATCAAATTTCAACTGGTAGTTCCTGAATACGAGGAAATCGACTATCAGTATGGCTACCCAGGGAGAAATCCAGTAGGCAAGTATTAGCAGGAAATCTTCAAAGAAGGAATAGAAGCCATTGTAAAATATTATTGAGAGAATAAGACCCACCACGGCCACAACACCCACGAATGTTGTTCTCTTCATCCTGATCCCTCCAACCAGGCCCGAAAGTGAGGAGGAATACAGGTTGAGGACGTTTGCTGAAATTCCCCCAAGGACGATTGCAAAGAGGGCGATTACAGCATATCTACCAGAAATCAACTGGAGTGAGCCCATGGCTGAAAGTGTTGAATTCAGCAGTATGAAGGATATTGAAATTGCGACGATTTCCACGAATGTGGTGGAAATGAATGAACCTGAGAATACGTAGGAGAATAATTTCTTCTGACTAGTGTTCTCCGGGAGATATCTTGAATAATCTGAGGCATAGGGCCCCCAGCTCATGAGATAGCTATAGCTTATTGCCACCATGAACAGGAACGATAGGCCGATAGAAATATTGCCAGGGACAATGGTATCCATCTTCCCGGTGACTATGATATATATAAAAATTATGAGGAATAGAATTCCCAGAATGTAGGACAGTATTTTTTCCAACCTATGAATGAAATCATGCCCGATGTAAGCGACAACGAAAACAACTCCAACGAATATCAATAGAAGGAAAACGTAAGATACCCTGAAGATCAGATAAAGAGCCTCGACTGCAAGCACGTTGTTAATGATGAACCACCCTACAGTATTTGATAGATTGACGAGCCCGAAAGCTCTCATCACTTCGGCCCCCATTGAATTTGTCGTGCTCATCATTTGAGGATACCCTGTCCTGGGCCCCATGATTGCAGACAATCCAACTATGGTGGCCCCGAGTATATTACCAATAATTATTGACAGCAGGGCGCTGGAAAAATTCATCCCAAGACTGAGAGGAATAAAGCCAAGTGCAAAGTCTGCAATTGTTAGATTTGCTGCAAACCAAAGATTGAATGAGGATCTGGAAGACCCCTTTCTCATTTCTGGAGTTATTTTTTCTATCCCTACCGTCTCAACTGTCACTCCCGAACATGTGTTCAGGTTATATATATTTTAATCATGAAAGAAAATGTGACCAAGGGATCATTCCCTGTACACGTACCAGATCCCAGTAGCATAAGTGCATAATTTGCCTTCTGCGTCAAAGAGACTTATTTTAACGTATACAATTCTTTTTCCTTCCTTAATTACCTCTCCAACTGCCCTTACCAGACCTTTTTTGACTGGATTCAGGTAGCTGATGTTCAGGTTCGAGGTGACCTGATTTGTCTTGCAAAGACTGAAGACTGCAGTTCCGCCTGCAGTGTCGAGAAGCGTTGCGATGGCACCACCATTCATGAAATCCCCTGTCCGCATATGGTTCTCCTTTAAATCAAGCGAAGCCTCCGCGACCCCCGGGGAGACGATCTTAACCTTCATACCAACGAATTTTATGAAAGGATCATTCTCAATCATACCTGAAAGCAAATCCCAATCTTCCATAGACGATGCATAAAAAACAATTATATAAACAGATTATGTCAGGTGTTGCAAAGGACATACTGGGACAAGGAATACAAGTTCAGGGGAAGACTCTGGAGAGGAGGCTCCAGGGAAACTGAGATAATCACTTCCTTGATGGTCAGTGGATTGTCCCTGGATAATGGATGTGGTAACGGCAAGGATACGCCCAAGGCTGAAAACATCATAGGGAGTGACTTTTCCAGGAACGCACTGCGTCTCTATCCTCTTGAAACCAAGGTGCAGTCTGATATGAGGCACTTGCCATTCAAGGACGAAATCTTCTCAAATGTACTATTTCTACATTCACTGGACCATCTTTTGGAAAGTGACAGGCTGATCGCGATGCGAGAGGCAAAAAGGGTCCTCAGACGGGACGGGAACATACTGATCAAGGCATTCACCGTCCGTGATTTCAGGTTTGGAAAAGGAATACTTGTGGAAAAAGACACATTCAGGAGGGGAAATGGAATAGTGACTCATTACTTCACAACAGACTATTTCAACCAACTTGACTTTCTCAGAGTAAAAAAATTAAATTTAATAAATTATAATATTATTATAAACAGGAAAAATCTTCCCAGGGAGGAAGTTATTATATTATTGCAAAAATGAAAACGGGCAGCAAGTGTTGAATGTGCTCTTTGAGATTTATACAAATATTCAGAAATATTTGAAAATTTATATATGAAAAAACGTTAAGGATTGAGTGAAAAAATGGATGATTATTCAGCCAAGGATATAGTTGTTTTAGAGGGGCTGAAGGCCGTTAGGAAAAGACCCGCTATGTATATAGGGAGCACTGATCAGCGTGGTCTTCACCAGCTTTTGTACGAAATAGTCGATAACAGCATTGACGAGTCAATGGCTGGCGTGTGCAAGAACATATACATTTCAGTCAGAGGAAGGAAGGTCACAGTGGAAGATGATGGAAGAGGTATACCAGTTGATGTGCATCCCAAATACAATAAGTCTGCCCTGGAGATTGTCCTTACTGAACTCCATTCTGGAGCCAAGTTTGAAAAGAAAGTCTACAAGGTTTCGGGAGGGCTTCATGGAGTTGGAATGCACGTTGTCAACGCTCTCTCATCAAAGTTCGAAATATTCGTGAAACGGGATGGGATGGTGTACTACCAGAGATATTCCAACGGAGAGAAACAGACTGAAGTGATCAAGGCAGGAGAGATTGTCGGGAACTCTGTGAAATGGTTTGGGGAGGAGAGAGCTGATTTCCACATTGATAGTCCCACAGGTACGCTGACTATTTATGAACCGGATGAAACCATAATGGAGCCGGTCGATTATTCAGAGCAGATCATTACCGGAAGAATTGAGGAGCTCTCTTACCTCAACAAGGGGCTTACGCTGGTTCTTGACTGGAACGGGAAGATATCCAAGTATAATCACGAAGGGGGGATAGCTGAACTCGTATCTACCATGAATTCAGGCAAGGTCACCCTTCACGACGACGTAATCTATAATAATATACAGACGGACTCGACAATGATAGAATTTGCAATCCAGTACAACGAGTCTGTCGGGGAGAATCTACTGGCTTTCGTGAACAACATAAATACCAGGGAAGGAGGTACCCATGTATCTGGATTCAGGGCAGCACTTACCAAGGTGATGAATGACGTCGCCAAAAAGGAGGAGATAATTGATTCTGATGATTATTTCACCGGAGAAGATGTCAGGGAAGGTCTCACGGCAGTAATCCACCTTAAAATGCACGAACCTCAATTCGAAGGGCAGACAAAGGAGAAACTGGGGAACAGCAACGTGAAGGGAATGGTTTTCAGCGCAGTTGCCGATTATCTGAAATTGTATTTTGAAGACCACCCAAAAGTTGCAGAAATTATTTCGAAGAAGGCCTTCCAAGCCGCTGAGGCCAGGGAGGCAGCAAGGAATGCCAGGGAAATGGTAAGGTCCAAGAACGCATTCGCAGCGACCCTGCCCGGCAAGCTTGCCGAATGCACTCTGGAAGACCCAGAAAAGACCGAGCTTTACATAGTCGAGGGTGACTCCGCCGCGGGACCCGCCAAACAGGGGAGAGACAGGTCATTTCAAGCTATCTTGCCGATCAGAGGAAAAATATTGAACGTTGAGAAGGCAGGATGGGATAAGATTCTCAAGAATGAGGAAATAAAAAACCTGTTTGCTGCAATAAACATGGGGCCAAATGATACTTATGATCCATCAAAGTTGAGATACGGGAAGATAATCATAATGACGGATGCGGATGTTGATGGAAGCCACATCAGGACCTTGATACTCACCCTCTTTTACAGGCATCTCAAAGATCTGGTAATAAATGGACACATCTACTTCTCTCAAGTTCCACTTTTCAGGATCCAGAAGGGTACTACTGTAAAGTATGTGTATTCTGAAAAGGCAAAGGAAGAAGCGGTGAAGCAATTCTCCAATCCAATTGTCCAGAGGTTCAAGGGACTGGGAGAGATGAATCCTGATCAGTTATGGGAAACAGCAATGAGTCCCGAGACCAGGAGACTTGTAAAGGTCACAATAGAAGATGCTAAGGAGGCAGACTATATTTTCACCCTTTTGATGGGTGAAGAGGTTGCACCCAGAAGAGAATTTATAATAGCCCACGCCAGGGAAGCGCAGAACATCGATGTGTGATTAATATGGTAGAAACCAGAGCAATTGAGAAAGAAATGAGATACTCATATCTTGATTACGCGATGAGCGTGATCATGTCGAGGGCCATTCCAGACGTAAGGGATGGACTCAAACCTGTTCAAAGAAGAATACTGTATTCAATGTATGAAATGGGACTGACATTCGACAAACCTTTCAGGAAATCAGCCAGGATTGTCGGAGACGTGATGGGAAAATATCATCCCCACGGGGATCAGGCTATATATTCCGCACTCGTCAGAATGGCACAGGACTTTTCCATGCGGTATCCCCTAATTCAGGGGCAGGGGAATTTCGGATCAAGAGACGCTGATCCTCCCGGTGCACAGAGATACACAGAAGCGAGGCTCAGCAAAATTTCAAACGACGTCCTCACAGATATCGAATATGAGACAGTTGATTTTACGCCTAATTTCGATGGCACTCTGAAGGAACCACTATTCCTTCCGTCAAGAGTACCCAATATTATTCTCAACGGTACTTCCGGAATCGCGGTAGGGATGGCAACAAACATGCCTCCCCATAATCTTAACGAGGTGGTTGATGGATTGATCCATCTCATCAAGCACAGGGATTCCACAGTAGAAGACATAATGAAATACGTACAGGGTCCTGATTTTCCCACAGGGTGTGTCATCCTAGGTAAGAATGGAATAATCGAGGCATACAAGACGGGAAGAGGAAAATTTGACATGAGGGCGAGAGCGGAAATAAAAAAGAACGAGATCATATTCAACGAAATCCCGTATGAGGTAAACAAGGCAGAGCTTATTTCCAAGATAGCGCAACTAGGAAAGGACGGAATAATAGACGGTCTTGTCAACATAAAAGATGAGAGCAACAAGGAAGGAATTAGGGTAGTTATCAAGGTCAGGGAGGGGGCAAATCCAGAATTGACCCTTAAGCAGGTATATGAGCATTCACAGATGCAGGTCTCATTCGGAATAATTAACTTAGTTCTCATCGACGACGCACCCAAAACGGTTGGGCTCCTTGACATGATGAAGGAATTCCTGAAGCATCGCGAGATTGTAGTGAGAAGGAGGACAGAATTTTACCTCAAGAAGGTCAAGCAGCGTGAACATATTCTTGAGGGCCTGATCAGGGCGCTGGACAGTATAGACCTCACCATTAAAATAATTAGAAATGCCAGGGAAGTTAAGGATGCAAGGGAATCTTTGAAAGTGGAATTCTCTCTGGACGATGAGCAGGCCAATGCAATACTTGACACAAAGTTGCAGAAACTCACCGGGATGGAGATGTCCGACCTGAAGAAGGAATTGGAAGAGATCAGGAAGAAGATACTGGAATACACAGAGCTGCTTGAAAATGAAGAGAAAAGATGGGAACTTGTCGCCGATGAACTGGAAGAGATAAAGGAGTTGTACGGAGATGCAAGGAGAACCGAGATTTCTGACAGCTACGTTGAAACGACCGAGGAGGAGCTGATTCCCCACGAAAATGACACGATAATTCTGACAGAAGACAACAGGTTGAACAGAATTGAGGCCGACACATTCTCCCCACAGCGGAGAGGGGGGAAGGGAGTGTTTGCAGGATCACCCGAAAGCGAGATGAGACAGTTGATATCCGTGGATTCTCACGACAGGATTTTCCTTTTCTCAAGTTCAGGGAAGGTCTATCAGATCAAGGCATACATGATACCAAAAGGGGAGAGGAGGTCCAGGGGAAAGCTTATTTCAGCAATTTTCGACAACATCCCGGATAAGGTTATATTCATCATGGGCGAGAGAGCTGCTGCCGACAAGAAGTATTTGCTCTTCGCGACCGAAAAGGGGAGGGTGAAGAAGACAGAAATTTCAGAATTTATGAACATAAGGTCAAACGGCCTCATAGCCCTAAAGTTGCGGGAAGGGGATCTCCTAAAGGATGTTTTCATCACTGCAGGAAACGAAAGAATTGCAATGCTTTCAACGGACGGCAGGCTAGCACTGATAGAAGAATCAGAATTCCGTCCAATGGGAAGAAATACTTCAGGAGTGATTGGAATGAGATTCAAGGAGAACAACAGAGTATCATGCAATTCAACAATATCCACCAACGAGATGCTCATCATCACTGAAAAGGGTCTCGGGAAAAGAGTTTCGGTCGAGGAATTCAGCATGCGCCACAGGGGAGCAAAAGGCATGAAGGCTCTAAAGGTGACTGAGAGAACTGGAAAGCCGGTTTACGTGACCTCCATTGAGCAGGATGATGAATTCCTTGCCATAACGAAGACCGGTAAAACGATTAGGGTCAAGGTTTCCACAGTTCCGGCAAAAGGAAGATATGCACAGGGTGTCAAGATAATCGATCTTGACGAAGGAGACTTCGTAGTTTCTGTCTCCAGGATCACGCAAGAAAATGTAAATGGATCAGACAGTCAACCGGATTGAGTCCCAAGATCCTGTGGCTCCTGTCTCTCCCTGAATATACCTACATTGGTGGTTGACGTCTCAAAGAACATCAAATTCATCTCCCTCAGTTTAGCTCTCAGCTTTTCCCTATCTTTTGGAAGTATTATTACTGCCCCGCCCCCTCCGGCTCCGGTCAGCTTGGCCCCATATCCGTAATCGCGTCCCAGTGAAACCACCTTCTCTATTGTCTCAGTTGAAATGCCAAAGATTTTCAGTTCAGAATGATTTTCATTCATCAATTCGCCAATCTTATCGAGATTCCCTCTAATCACTTCTCTCACCCCCTCTGATGTTATGTTTCCTATGCTTTCCATCACGTCCTTTGCCAATTTTCCTCTCTCATAGAACTTCCTGACTTTTGCCACCTGCTCCCTGGTCGATCCCTTCGAGCCCGTGTATACTATGACCAGGTCTATGGCCTTTGCAGGAATGCTGGAAAAATTCCATTTTCTGGTATCCTTCTCCACCGTCCAGAGGGGAATCCCCCCGCTCCCATTGGTAAGCACATATCCTCCGGCCACGATTGTGGTGGTATCAATTGGGCTGCCACTTCCCTGGACTGAATATTCTATTTCAAAAGCTTCCCTGGCCAAACTCTCTTTATCGTAATTCCTCTCGTGATAGAGAATTCCAGAAATGATCATGGATGACGTTCCCAACCCTGATCCAGAGGGCACCTGTGTCTCCACCTTAACTATAACATCCTTCAGGCCAAGATAATTAAGCGTCCTGTTCACAAATGTACTAAATTGAGCCCCATTTCTGCTAGGTATGACACTGATTCTTGCGAACAGGTCTACCGCTGCAGACAGTGCTGGGTAGCCATATACTACTGCATGCTCTCCGAACAGTATTATCTTATGGGGAGTATAAACAGCCATTCATCTGAGGGCGACTGGTTGGGTCGGTGCGCTTTCCTTTTCAACTACGACAGCAGTTCCGTAGGCCAGTATCTCTGACATTACCTGTCCTATTTCTGAAGAATCAAATCTGACCTCAATGACGGCATTTGCCCCAAGTGATTTAGCGTGCTGTTTCAGTCTTTCAAGAGCCTCGAATCTGCTCTGATCAAGCATCTGGGTGTATTCCTTTATCTCTCCGCCTGCTATTGTCCTGAGTGAGGCGACTACGTTTCCTCCAATACCTCTTGACCTGACAATGAGACCCCACGTGAATCCCACTACGCTCGTGATTTTATACCCAGGAACGTATGGAGTACTCACAACAACCATGTCTGGCGAGGACGAATTATAGTTTCCCGAGAACATAATGGGTAAGAAAAAACAAATATAAAAATATCAGTATTCAGTCTTCTTCAGAGCCCGGGCTCTTTCCTGGTGGTTTCGGGCCTCCGCCAGCGGATGCTTTTGTTGCAATCACGTCGTCTATTCTCAGTATCATTACAGCAGCATCAGTTGCACTGTTGATTGCCTGTTTGCCAACCCTTATGGGCTCTATGACTCCGAGGTCCACCATGTCTTCTGCCTTGCCTGTGAATACGTTGGCACCAAATGTTTTGTGCCCTTCGGAATGCTGCCTCTTCAGCGAAATCAAAATTCCAATTGCATCAAGTCCTGCATTTTCAGCAAGAGTCCTTGGGACTATTTCCATCGCCTCGGCATACTTCTCGATGGCAAGCTGTTCCCTTCCGCCAACAGTCGCACTGTATTCCTTCAGCTTAAGAGCGATCTCTGTTGCAGCTGCGCCCCCTCCAGGTACAATCTTCCCGTCTTCCAGTGCTGCAGCAACGACGTGCAGCGAGTCAACCAAGCTTCTCTCGATCTCATCGACCACGTGCTCAGTCCCTCCCCTGATCAGGACAGAGACTGCCTTCGGGTTCTTGCACCCTGTGACGAACGTAAGATGGTCTTCACCAATCTTTACCTCTTCTACCCTGTCAGAGTATCCAAGGTCTTGGGGACTGAGGTCATCTATATTCGTGATCATATTCCCGCCAACTGCTTTTGACAGTTTCTCTATATCGCTCTTCTTGACTCTTCTTGCTGCATATATCCCTTCCTTTGCAAGGAAGTGCATTGCAAGATCGTCTATTCCCTTCTGCGTGAGCACTACGTTGGCGCCGCTCGCTTTAATTTTATCCACCATTCCTTTTAGAATACCCTCTTCCTGTTTCTTGAATTTGCCGATAGCTTGAGGGTCCTCAATCCTTATTGAGGTATCAAATTCCGGCTTCTTGATCTCCAGGGCGAAATTCAGAAGTGCAATTTTCGCATTGTTGACAAATGTCGGCATGCCTGGGTGGACCCTCTCCTTGTCCACTATAATCCCCTGTATCAACACAGTATCCTCGATGGATCCTCCGTGCTTCTTTACGAGCTGGATGTCATCCATATCAACAATGACCTTCTGGCCCCTTTCCTGCTTGACCTGTGACACGGCCTTTACGGATATATCTGCAAGTTTGGCCTTGGATGTTGAAGCGCCTTTTGAATTCAGTGCCGTATTGGCAATCTTTGTCAAAAGAACGGCATCATTTCCAATAGGCGTAGATATGCTGCTCAACACTTCTTTTGCCTTTTCTGCTGCCATCCTGTATCCAGATGCTATCACTGTTGGATGGACGTTCTGATTCAGCAGATCCTCTGCTTTCCTCAACAGTTCTCCAGCAAGTACTGCTGCAGTTGTCGTTCCATCTCCAACTTCCTGATCCTGCGTCTTTGAAACCTCGACCATCATCTTGGCAGCGGGATGATCTATGTCCATCTCCTTCAGAATTGTGACACCGTCATTAGTTATCACAATGTCTCCAAGGGAATCAACCATCATCTTATCCATTCCTCTTGGGCCAAGTGTCGTCTTTACTGCATCTGCAATTGCTTTAGCAGCATTAATGTTATTCTGCATCGCGTTCTTTCCTTGCTCTCTCTTTGATCCTTCCTTTAAAATAAATATCGGTTGTCCTGGCATCATTGACCTTTAACACCTCGTTTTTCCTTATTTTATTCTTCTATATAAACATATCCTTAGCCCTGACTTTTGCGAATACTAAAAGAACGTGGAAATATTGTATTCCTGAGCATATCTGAGATAATGGAAATTCAGATATACGAGCACCACATTAACCATAAAGCCACCGTAGCTCAGCCTGGTAGAGCAGCTGATTCGTAATCAGCAGGTCGAGGGTCCAAATCCCTTCGGTGGCTTTTCCGCTATTTTCAATTGAGCCGTTAGGGTGTCCCGTACCCCGCCGTCTAATAGCGACATCCATGCTCTCCTTTTGGTTTCTGGTACAGTTCGTTCGAGAGCATTTTAATGTCGCATGCAACAAGCTCGGGGGAGGATACATCGCTGGGCCATTTATTACTGGAGTTCAGACATTCCTCGGCACCAGGTTTCCATCACTTATCAAGTTCACACTCACTCCAGTAACCATGGTGCTGCCGTTAATCCGGTATGTCATTGAAACTGTCACCGTGAAGCGGACCAGGATAAACTGATTGTACTGCGTTCCTCACCCACCCTGCTCATCTCAATTCATCTCTGATCGATAGACAGTAGTCTGAGATTATCCCTGAGGCGCCAATGCTCCTGGCCCTTTTCGCTTCCGATATGTCGTTGACGTTCCAGAATATTATTTTCTTCCCTTGATTTCTCATTGCGTGGAAGTGAATAATTTCAGAAAGGTCAAAAGACGGGAGCAGATAATCGGTCTCAAGACTTAAGAGATATTCCTCGTTGATATTTTTGTCCCGTTCAATTGATTCTCTGTCGAAGAGGAAACCAGTTTTTATGTTCCTATCAATCCTTTTCACTGTGTTGATAGAATTGATGTTGAATGAGATCAGTACCTCATTGATGTGAGGGAACTGTTTCACCAGAGAAACAACTTTCTCCACCAATCCCTGGTTGACTTCATTGAAATCATCATCAAGTGTTTTGAGCTCTATGAAGTAAAGGAATTTTCCGACTCTCTCAATTACCTGTGACAGCAATGGGATCCTCTCCTCTGTCCCTTCTATGCTGGCCTCCTTCAGATACTGATAATCATAGTCATAGATCATCCCTTCCAGCCCTGTGAGCCTGCCAGCATAATAGTCGTGATACACTATGATTTCCTTGTCCCTTGAGAGCTGGACGTCCATCTCAATTCCGTCGAGTCCAGCATCCTTTGCAAGCTGGAACCCTCTTGCAGTATTCTCCACCTCCCTCTCCCTGAGCCCCCTGTGTCCTATAAAGAGGAACCTACCATCCATGAGTGTCACTCGGGTCATTGCAGACCCAATCTTAAGTTTTCATCAAGCTGCATCTCCCATAGGTAAAACTGACTCAGGTGGGAAGGGAAGGATAGGGAAAATAATATATTTCGGAGGAAATGTCGTCGGAGAAGGTCAGGAATGATGTTCAGGCAATTCAAGGATGGGCTTGTAGCGGGGGAAAAGAGAATATTCGCAGAGCTGAAAAGTGCGATGAGCCTCTCAGGGCAGGCAAATGTTCTCGTGATGGAAATGTTGAAGACAGAATCGGTAGAGAAAATTCAGGAATTGAACCACAGGATAAGAGAACTTGAAAAGACGGGGGATCAGGCATCATTCCAGATGCTGAGCGAAATATCATCCGGTGCACTTGTGTCTGGCGTGGTTGACAAGATACTTGAACTCGTATCACTGGTAGATGACGTGATGGACAAATTCTATTATGTAAGCAGGGAAATCAACAGGATGAATTTCTCTCAGGTCGATGGTATTTCCAAGAAAGATAAACTTTTTCACAACTCGCTCTACAAGCTTCTCATACTTTCGGGAGATGCAATCCAGCTTGTTTCAAGGATTTTTGACGAGGGCAATATGAAGTCCGCCCTCAGTCTCCGTTCAAAGATTAAGGAGATAGAACAGGATGGGGACAATGTCAAGGACAATGCACTGGATGACCTTTACCTAAAGAGCAAGGAGCTCACGTACCTGGAATTCCAGTACTACATCAACCTTCACCACAAGATAGATGACATTCTGGATGACTGCGAGGACATTTCGGATCTTGTGGTATCAATATTCAACTCTTTCACAAAATGATTGAATATCTGCTGACGCTGGTTCTCCTATTTGTCACAGTACTAGTGGTTTCAGGAAATAACACTTCAGTCTCAATTGGACCGCTGGTGGGAAGCGGGTCAGCACGAATAAGAAATGCGCAGGTAATTGTCATTATAGGATTCATCTCTGGGCTGATCATTCAGGGTCAAAGGATGCAGACAGCATCCTATTACCTTCTTCCCTTCAGAACGCCTGGTATGGTTGCACTTGCCTTCCTTGTGACATCATTGATTTTCACTCTCGGTCATTTCCTCAAGACCCCGCTCTCCCTTACCATGGCCCTGGTCGGTGTTTTGCTTGGCATGTCTTTCCACAGCTATTCTGCAGTCTCTTCAGCATTCGTTCTTCGCATGGTGCTGCTCTGGAGCATTGCTCCGCTGGCCGCATTCCTCCTCTCATACTTGGCAAACAGGGCTCTGGGGAGATTCCAGAGCCATTCGATATGGAGAAGACTGGAGATTCTCAGGGCACTCCTTATTGCTACGTCCTTCATTGCATCTTACACGCTTGGTACGAATACTATCGGACTGATAGTGTCAATTGCAGGATTCAGTCCCCTGGACGTGATTCTGTCGTCAGTCGCAATCGTGGCCGGGGTACTCCTTTTCAGTTCAGGGGAGATAAACAGGATAGGGAGGGAGCTTTTCTCATTGAGGACAACGGGAGCACTGACTTCCATATTCATTTCTGCATTCTTGGTGGAAGCGGGTACGCTTCTTTCAATCCCGGTATCGAACAGCCAGGCACTTTCATCAGGAGTAATGGGAGTGGGCTTTTCCTACAGGACAAGATTTGTCAGGCTCTGGCCATTTGCAATAATAATTCTTGGTTGGATCATCACCCCGCTACTGGGCTTCATCGCAGGTTTCGGGATACAGTTCTTCTATCGCTGATGGTCCTGGCCTATACTCTCTACAGGCAAAATGGCCTGAAATAATTGGAAATTAGAGGGGATGGCTTGACCGTTCCTCCATCAGTATGAAAAATGAGAACGTATCATCAATTGAGAATGGAGGTGGTTTTGAATGAATTCATTTTGTTTAGAGGCGGATCAACGGTCTGTGAGGGCCAGGAATGATTCAAGTCAGAAATTTAAGGATACAGACTGGAAGCGTCTTCACAGATCAACCCTTTTTCATCGCTTTCCGGTATTCACTCAACTTTGCATAATATTTCCCGTATTCGTTCCTCGACATGTCGCGCAGTCCCCTGCCGGCGAACTCTACAACCGCCTTTCTGACGCGCCTGGTCCCACTGTTCAGAACCACCATACCAGCACCAACCAGGGAGATTACTATGGGTATGTAAATCTCAGGGTCAAGGTTCATGAGAGCTACGTAGGAGACAGAATGGTAATGATTTCCAGCCCCATTTACCACCACTTTTACTGTGTAGAATTCCAGGAAAATGGTCAGTGCTATGCCAACGTACGCAATTATCATCCCGATGTAGGTTAACCTCTTGCCTGTTTCAATCTTCTGTAGAATTGACGGATCCACCGTATACCCCAACTCAGCGTCTATCTGCAGTTGAGAGTCATCCCTGCCCGTCATCAACAAAAGAGGAAATATACAGGTAAATACTTTTTGAACATACGATCAGAAGAGTTCAACTATTGAGCCTCATTGAGAAGTAAAAATAATTTTGCGGTCGTCAGGCACCAGTGTGATCATCAGCTGTTCTGCTTCCTTACTGTCATATCCTTCAGCGACCCAATCCTCCAGCGAATCAGTATGAGTGATACCGCGAGCACCAGTAACAGCAGAATGATATAGACAATGTCAAACCTCAGGACTGTCACTGAAATGAAGAGGAAGGCGAATCCCAGCACGTAATATAACCAGACAAATCCTCTCAGAATCTTGTTGACACCGACGAAAGCATAGAGGAGATAACCTATGAATGAGAATACCAGCGAGAGTATCCCGACGGTTGCAACTGCATTAGCTTTATTAGGCGAAGGCTCTATGATGTAGTAGAACAGCAATCCTGCGAATATTGTAAGAATTACGGCAACCAATATGGAAATAAGGTCTCTTGATTTCATCAGATTCAAGTTTACTAAGAGTTCACGATATTTAACAATTACTAAGGATTATCCAGATGCTAAAAGGGGAATCTTATCAGAAGCCCTTGATCATGGCATCTATCTGGGGGAAAACGTCGCCCACCAGGAACGTGGAACCGCAATATTTACACTTTACAGTCAAGCTATCCGGGAAAGGTAGCTGCGCATTACACTTGGGGCATCTAAGTTCTATGATTCCAGTTGAATGGGCTCCGATGTTCCCTGTTCCCCTTGGCATCTGGTGGTAAATTCCTTCCTTGGCAATCCTTTCAGCGAGTAAAATTATCTTCCTGCTCAGCTCATCCTTCAGCCCAACCAATTTCTCATATTCCTCCGTCAGATTCCTGTTTTTTCTGATACTGCCAGCAAGTTTAAGCAGGACACTGCTATCAGTCCTTCCCTTCTCTCCCCTGTAGAGCTCCTCCAGAACCAGCAGATTCTTTTTTATTGAAACAATGTTCACAATCTCCCCTCTCACCTCAGGGGGAAGATTGTCCTCCGTTATACTGGCCCCACAGTTTTCCTGATCTTCCCAAGCACCTCTTCCCTGATCTGTCTTTCCAGCAACATGAATCCCTGCCTAAACGAACTGCATTATCTGTTGATAGAGCGTTTTCATGGCGGCAGCGTTCCCTGAAAGCTGGATCAATGTCATTCCCTGGATTTCAATAATGCCTTCCTTTGAGATCAATCTCCTTTCCCTATACTTGATCCCCTGAAGCTCGTCAAGTTTCTGCGAAACAACGTCATCCTTCTTGACAATCAAACGTCTTGCACTGTGAAGAAGTACCCTCTTGTCTGTCAGTACAAGTTTGTAGGGTTTACCACCATATTCCACTGAATTTTCATCACTCTGGCATCTTATTTCCTCGCCCGGGATAAGATAATCCTCTAGTGCCATAGTCAAAGAATGCTTCTCATTACTTAATCCTTTTAAGCAGGACCCTCGGAAGGATGCAATCCACAATGAACATTCACAGGTATGCCGGGGACGGGAATCGAACCCGCGGCCTTCGGATTTCCCAGTTTAAATACTAATCCCTATGAGTCCGACGCTCTACCGACTAAGCCACCCCGGCGTCAATTAGCTCCTCTTCTACATTCTCAACTGGATGGGACTCTTCTCTTTTCTTCTGGTTCTTCAAAATTTCAGTCTTCCTGATCTCAATCTTGCGTGTGGGATAGGTGGTCTTTATCTGTTCAAAAATATCATTGTTTATCTGCGGCGAGAAAATATAGACAACCAGCTGATCAAAGGGCAGGGATGCAGCTTTTGTCTTGAGGAACTCATTTACCAAGTTTCTCAGTTTAGTTTCAATTGCACTTATGATCTTTCTGTCGACCACAAGCAATGTTTTAACTCTGAGATGATAATTATCAGACGTTGTTACGTCAACCACAGCGTCTATTCTGGTTTTCCTTCTCCTTATCATCCTTCTGACATAATCGTGGCTCACTTCATGCCCCTCGAATTCAGTGAACGCCTTCTCTCCTTCCACCTTCACTGTCCTGAACATCAGCTTGACGTGGGATTGCTTGAAGTCTCCCGTCAGGTCAGATAGGGCAACCTCTGAAATTCTGCCGATCATTTCTTCGGGAGAATCAGCCGGAGATGATCCTATTTCCTTTTTTCCAAATGAATCATTTGCGAGTATATGGTACCAGATCTTTGTCTTCCATTTGTCCTTGACTTTCTTTGCTGCGACTCTCGCTGATTTTTCCTTACTCAACCATTATCATCCCGTTACCCGTGAACAATTAAATTAATAAATACTTTGTTGAAGGAGAAGACCGAATGTAACATATATCAATTGCATATTGGGAATCAAATGGTATTAGTTAGATTTCCCCATAATATGTTGATCAGGTATTCAGGACTGGATGAAAGGCAGTTGCTTGAGATACCCTGGAAGCTGGGTGGGGAGTCAAAAATCGAAGGGGACTCAATCATAATGGAGTTCAATCCTGACAGGCCCGACCTTTATTCAATCCAGGGAGTCACAAGGGCCATGCGCCTCTTCACTGGTGCTGAAGAGCCTTCAGAGGATGATATTCGCGGAACCCATCATAAGATAGTGAGCTCGCCTCCGGAATCCAGGCCATATTTCCTTGCTGCAATAGTCAAGGGCGTTAATGCAGGTTTGCTGCTGGAACAGATCATAGATTTCCAGGAAAAGCTGCACACAACCATAGGGAGGAACAGGAAATTCTCTGCCATCGGACTGCACGACCTGTCAAAGGTGGTATTCCCGCTAAGTTATGGCGAAGTGGCAAGGGACCACAGATTCAGGCCGCTGGGTGGAGACAGTGAAATTACGCTGAGTGAATTCATGGGAAATCACCCAAAGGCGAAGGAGTATGGTGAGCTTGTGGGAGAACGGATTCCAGCCATCACCGATGCAAACGGTGAAATAATATCTCTCCCACCAATACTGAATTCCTCCATCACAGAAATAGGAAAGGAGACAAGGGACATATTCGTCGACGTTACAGGGACAAATTATTCAGTCGTCTACAAGACGCTCATGCTGATGATAACATCACTCTCCTACGGGGATGGAAAGATGTACAGTGTTCTGTTGAACGGTGCGCCCTCTCCCTCCACAGAGAGAAGATACATCAGCATTCCCACCAGAGGACTGAAAAAAGTTCTTGGATACGATACGGGGATTGAAACTATTGAAAATTCCCTCACGAAAATGGGGTACCTGATTGCCGGGGAAAAGGTACTCGTCCCTCTCTACAGATTCGACATACTTCATGACGTTGATGTAGTTGAGGACATAATAAAGGGGATAGGCTTCGAGAACGTCAGGATGTCAAAGGAAGAGTTTGTGAACTACGGGAAACAGAATGCACTGAGACACCTTGAGGAAAAGACCAGGGTGCTTCTTCTTGGATACGGGATGAATGAGGTGGTCAATGCAGTCCTTACCAACGGAACGTTCAACAGAATGTATGGATTCAAGGATGAAGCGGTGAAAATTCAGAATCCCCTCAGCCTGGAGCAGGACCATGTGAGGACCAGGATAGCGCCATCACTGATGCATACGCTGCTCAATAATTTCAGGAACCAGTACCCTCAGAGGATATACGAGATCGGTACGGTACACAGGGGCGGGAAGGAAATAGATGCCCTTGGGATAGCCGTGTCACACAGGGAGGCATCTTTCTCAGAAATAAAGGGACTGATGATTGGGTTACTGGAAGATCTGGACATCACGAATTACAAGATTGACAAGTATGAGCTTCCCATGTTTGTGAAAGGAAGACTTGCAAGTGTAATCGTGGAGGATACAATTTGTGGTTTCTTCGGCGAAGTGGATCCGCTACTGCTCAGAAACATTGGACTGAAGATGCCTGTGGCACTAGGGGAACTAGATATTTCTGAGGTGCTATCATGATTCCCGATAAGATACCGCCGGTGCTGAGTGCGCAGGAGATTATAGAGAAGAGTTTCAAGAATACGAACAAGATCCAGGACATATACAAGCCTAAATTCCTTGACAAGGTCAAAACAGTCTCGATCCAGAAGGTACAGATAATGGAAGCTACCTCCAGGAGGATTCTAAACAGGGTGTACAGGGGATTCCCAAAGCTTGAGGACCTGGACCCTTTCGAGAAGGACATGATGTTCATACTCACCAATGCAAGGGAATACGACAGAGCACTCACCAATGTCAGGTGGTCCACTGCCAAAATATCTGAGCTTGCAACCATCTCTATAAGAGGAATGAAGAAGGGCAGGGATGAACACGTTGTAGCAAAATTCAGGTCCTCCTTTTATGGTAGATTTTCTTCAGTAATTGAGAATCTGGACGAATCACTTACCGTTCTGAGGGACGCACGCAACCAGATGAAAAGTATCCCGTTCATCCACAAGCAGGATAAAGTCGTCATCATTTCAGGCTTTCCAAACGTGGGGAAATCGATGCTCATTTCAAGGATCACCAACCTCAGACCGGAGATAGCCGACTACCCGTTCACCACAAGGGACATCAACATTGGGGTGATGGTATATGGCAATAAGAGATTCCAGGTTCTTGACGTCCCGGGTTTATTGAACAGGAATAAGACGAATCCAGTGGAAAAAAAGGCACTCGCGGCAATAAACAACGTTGGTGACATCATCGTCTATCTTTTCGACCCTACGGAGCAATGCGGTTATAGCCTGGAAGAACAGGAAAAATTATTCCAGGTACTGAAGGGTACGGGAAAGAAGATCATTCCAGTAGACAACAAATCTGACCTCCTGAAGCTGGACAACGATCACATCAAGATATCAGCCCTGACCCAAGATGGGTTGATAGAATTGGTCAATCAATTGGGGGATAATAATTGATGAAGGACAAGATAAATGCGCTGGCCGCATCAAATGCACTTGAACATGGAGGAAAGGCAGAGTTCAATTCAGTGGTGAGTAAATTTATCGCACATTTCCCGAACGAAAAAAAGAGACTAAAAGAACTGATTCCAGTCATAAGGGAAAGCGTGGAATTCGTGAATTCACTGGGGAGTGAAGAACAGGCAAATCTGGTCAGAAGGGAATATCCAGAGCTCCTTGAGAAAAAGAAGAGGGAAGAGGAAACAAAAAGGCTTCCGGACCTCCCCGACATACCTGCCAATGGAGTTGTTATGAGGATGGCTCCCTCTCCATCGGGCCCGCTCCACATTGGGCACGCAAGGATGGCAATCCTGAATGATGAGTACGTGAAAAGATACGGCGGTAAGCTGATACTCAGGATTGAGGACACAAACCCGGCCAACATCGATCCAGACGCTTACGAGATGATATCGTCTGATCTGGAGTGGCTGGAGGTGTCTGTGACGGACAGGATAATCCAGTCCGATAGATTTGATCTCTACTATAAGGTGATGGAAAAGTTGCTGGGCCTTGGGAAGGCTTACGTGGCGACAACCGCTTCAGAGGAATTCAAGACCAAGAGGCAGGAGGGGATTCCAATCAAGGAAAGGGACGATCCTCCGGAGATTAATCTCGAAAGATGGGAGCGCATGAAGTCTGGTGACTTTGAAAAGGGGAAAGTCTATGCCGTTATCAAGACAGATCTTAATCATCCCAACCCAGCGATCAGAGATTTCATCGCATTCAGGATAGTCGACATTCCGCATCCACTGACTGGAACGAAATATCACGCTTATCCCATGATGAATTTCTCAGTGGCAGTTGACGACCATTACCTGGGACTTACTCACATCATAAGAGGAAAGGATCACACGGCGAATACAGAGAAGCAGAAGTACATTTTTGATTATCTCAAATGGGGCATCCCTTACTATCTCCATTACGGGAAAGTCTCAATTGAGGGGTCAGTGCTGAAGACGTCCCTCATAAAGAAAGGGATCAGGTCAGGTGAATTCACTGGATGGGACGATCCAAGACTGGGAACCCTGCTCTCCTTCAAGAAAAGAGGATTCGATCCGAAGGCTATAAGAAAATATTACGTGGAATCTGGGATAGGGAACGTAGATACGACCTTTTCCTGGGATATATTTTACGCCTTCAACAGGCAGATTATCGATTCAAGATCCCCAAGGCACTTTTTCGTCAATTCACCGGTAAAATTGAAGTTTGACTACAGCGGCACTCTGCTGGCGAGAATGCCTCTCTATCCCTCACACAGTCCCGAGGGGAACGATCTTTTCCGCGAGTACCAGGTCTCTGGAGGGGAAATAGCGATTGCAAGAGACGATTATGAAAGGAACATGGGAGGAGAGGTAAGGCTGAAGGGCCTCGGGAACTTCACAATCGCCGAGAACAGTATATCATTCAGGGGGGATCCGCTGAAGGACAGTGAAGGCACTTCTGAAACGAAACCAAGAGCAGACAGGAGCATCCCAATAATTCACTGGCTCAAGGATAACTACGTGGAATACAGAATATACAGACAGGATGGAACAGTAGATACAGGTTATCTGGAAAGGGATTCACTGAACTATAAAGGAATGGTCCACCAACTGGAAAGATACGGCTACGTCAACATATTAAATGAAAAAGAGGGATTCTTCACTCATCCCTGATTTATTCAGAAGTGGAAACAGAAACAAAAGTCGGGAATCTTTTCAGCAGGATTACGTCTCCTACTGCCCTTACCCACCTGTATGGAACAAGGACTGCTACACCATCTTCAACGAGTCCCTCATTTGTTTTTTCAACATACAACCCATAAATTGTCTGGCTGTCCACGTCCATGCTAACATCTTCGACCGTCCCAAGCAAATATCCCTTGTCGCTGTAAATTTCGAGGCCAACAAGATTCGTGATATCAGTTTCCATAAATTATCCGGTTAAATATTTAGAGCGAGTATATAATCTTTTTATCCCGCATGGGCCCAGTAACCATAACAAGTTATCCACAATTGAACTGGTGAAGCATCTTAAGCTTATGTTCTATACCAAGAACATCGTAAGAATAACGAAATAAGGGAAAAACAGTAAGCAATCTCCTGCCAGATAATCGATGTATAACATTTTTTAATATGCTGATATACACCATCGTGAGGAGACCGGCGGAACACGGGAGCGTAGTGACATCCTCCATACTCGGTATCGCTGCAATCGCAAACGCAATTATAATGCACAGACAATTTCTTGCGGTAGCTTTCTGGATCCCGGTCTGGCTGGGGCTCTTCCTGTACGACGTACCCTTTTCAAAGCTTGCGAAGAACAAGACAGACCTGGTGCTCATAATTATAATAGCAGCGGTAGCACTATTTTCTATCCTTGAAAACCCAGTTCTGATCTTCCCTTACCTGATTTTCTTTCTTGTCTATTACACCCGAATCGCACTTGTCAGGAGGAGGAAAAATTTCATATCAATAATTGCGGGAATTGGTTCCTACGTCCTGCTTTTCTTCGGTACCTGGGGAGGGCTTGAGCTGAAGTTCCTGCCCCTGGTGACAGCGATGTTTCTTTTCCTGATTGGTTCTGAATTTGCAGTTAGGGCGGTCGTGACCAATGACAGGAAATTGCTATTCTACAATATATTGCCGGCATTTTTCTTCATCCTCGGCCCAGTTTATATCGTATTTTCCATTTCAATCGTCAGGATAATCAGCGGCTATTCCACAAAGAAAATCAGGCTGATAGGGATGGTGGAGTCAATCATAATGGTCATAATGATTGCAGTAATAGAAGCATTTAAAATAATAAAATGAAAATGAATAAAATTACTTCTTGACCTGCTTGCTTGCCAGGAACCAGTCCTTGACCTTCAGAGTGTTATCGTTGATCCTTGCTTTTGCTCCTTCTAGAGTCGATGGCTGTGGTACTATGACATCCTGTCCAGGCTTCCAGTTGGCTGGAGTGGCGATCATGAAGGAATCTACATACGCCAGAGAGTCAAGCACCCTGAGTATCTCGTCAATGTTCCGTCCCGTACTGGCCGGGTAGTATATCAAAGCTCTCACGATCCCTTCAGGGTCTATGAAGAATACTGCCCTGACCGTGGAGGTAGTGCTGGATTTCTCATGGATCAGGCCGTAGAGCTTGGCTACTTGCATGTTGAGGTCCGCTATGATTGGGAATTTTATCTCCACGCCAGACATCTTCTCAATCTGAAGGACCCATGCTATGTGCGAGTAGACAGAATCAATGCTGAGGCCGACAAGCTGTGCATTCCTCATCTGGAATTCATCGTATCTACTCGCAAATTCGGTAAATTCAGTAGTGCAGACCGGCGTAAAGTCAGCTGGGTGGGAGAAAAGCACCACCCACTTCCCCTTGAACTGGCCAAGGGTGATTGTGCCCTGCGTGCTGTTTGCCTGGAAATCCGGCGCCCTATCGCCTATTTTTGGTATTGTACCTGTTCCATTTTCCATGTTTATCAGTGCATTCAAATCGAAATACATTATATTAACAATTTTTAGCTTCACAAATGAAGTGATTGATCTCGAGGTATTCTAGGGAGATCAAAGCGGAATGATATCAAATCATACAGTACCACCAGGGTTGAAAGGGAAAGGAGAACTGGTCTACTGTTTCTTTTCGTCCAGATACTTCAGAAGGTCTATCACTTTCATCAGCGCAGGCGTCCCGGTCATGAGGAGAGCAAGAAACGCAGATTCGAGCAGTTCCCCCCTGGTTGCTCCTGCCTTGATGGCCAATGAAACGTGATAGGGAATGCACCATTCGCAACCAGTTGCAAGAGAAAGTGAGACCATTATTATTTCCTTGTATTTCTGGCTCAGTTCACCGTTTTCAAGTGAACTGTTAACCAGTTTCATGAAGTCATTAGTAAGGTCAGGTTTTTCCTTGCCCAGTTTGTTGAACAGGCTCTGTATTTCAGTAATTCTTTCATCAATTCCCATGTTATAGAATCATTTTTTTGATATTATTAGATGTGTAGTGACCCCAGCTAAATTCAGGTCACAAAGTCGTTGAAAAGGGACTCAATTTCATCCTGGTATTTCTTCAGGGTCTCTGCAGTTCCTTCCGTTTCCCTGGTTGCTATGTCGTAGATAAGGAGCAGCCTAAGGACTGACTTTCCGTTCTTTGCGTTTAGGGTGACTTTGCACGGAAGATATAGGCCAATTCTATCGTCAATGGATATCAGCTCCCTGGCCGCAAGGGGTTTACAGACGTCAAATATCTTGTAAAAGCCAATGTCCGTGCTGAAATTCTTCTTTATTATTCCCTGCACATCTATACCTGCGACGAGGAAATATCCTCTCTTTTTCAGGTGTTCAGTGAATAAATCTTCAATCTCTTCCGGAGCTTCTTTGAATTCTTTTTCCAGATGCACTGCTGTCAAGTTCAAACTTCGATAAAAGTGTTCTCTAGCGACTGAAGCCAAAATTCAACAACTGTGTTACGAGCTCCATTCTCTCTTGGGAACTGGAACATGAGCTAATGAGCAGGTTAGGGAGAAACTGGGGTGTCACTTTCAGCTATTTTAAAAAAGTATTTGTCATTAAATCCTGTGAGGAAGCGCATGAAGGGAAGGATTACGCAAACACGTACCCAGGCATCATTCATTCGATACTGATTGACAGCTAAATTGAGAGGCAAAAGGGAAAATTTGACGATCTACCTATTCTCTGAGCAATTGGATATCCTTTGTTATGCGAGTGCCGGGATTCGGACCCGGGTTAAAAGCTTGGGAAGCTTTTGTGCTACCGCTACACTACACTCGCTTCGAGGGTTAAATCATTCAGAATATTAGAAATTATCTTTCTGCACATAGTGGAATAAGGCAATCAATTTCTGGAATCGTCCGGCAGTAACAGTTTAATGCTTTTCACTCCCGGTATCCCTCTAGCTGGAAGATTAGGACAAAATTGAAGATCAGACCATCAGAATGCCCCGGAATCCTCTGGCAGAGTAGTATGACGAGGCTCCATTGTGATAGACGAACACGCGTCCAAAACGGCGATCTCCAAAGATAGCGCCACCGCATTCCCTTATTTCCTCAGGCGTCCTCAACCAGCTTGAGGTTTTGGTATCAAAATTCCCAATCTTCTGAAGTTGCATGTACTGTTCTTCGGTAAGAATCTCTATTTCCATTCGACCTGCAACATCTACTGCGTTATCGTCGGGCCTGGCCTCCTCCCGTGATTCCTGTGCCTCCCTGTCATAACAGAGGTTCCTGCGTCCTACTGGGCTCTCAGGAGAACAGTCGCAGAAGATGTACTGCCCTGTTTCCGCATCGATTCCTATGACATCCGGCTCACCGCCAGTCCTCTCCATTTCCTGCAGTGAACTCAGCTTCTCTGGCTTCTTTTCCAGTTTTCTCTGTATTTCAGACCAGTCCAGACCACTATGTCTTCCCATGTTCTTCTCAAACCGATCTTGCAGCATTTCCAGGAAAGCTGTAGCTCCAAGTTCGGTGCTGTTCTTTCCGTCTGAAGATTTTGCCTTCACGTGCTTCTAGAGTGACCAGCGTCCTAAAAATTTTATCCTAATAACTTCTGGATCTGTTGCACAGTTTCATGTCAGCGAGTTAATTAGGTTTAATTAAGAAAATAAGGAAAGATTTTTCTGCAAAACTCTTAAATCTTTTTAAATATATCCACCCGAGATACCTATGATAACTACAGCGGGCGCATTACTTGCCATAGCTGCATCAATAGCGATGGCCGGAGGACTTATCGGTACCGGTATGGCACAAAGTGGAATTGGTGCCTCCGGTATGGGGGTCATAGCTGAAAAACCAGAGAAGTTCGGACAGGTTCTGTTCTTCTTCGTTATCCCCGAGACGCTTTGGATAATTGGATTTGCTCTTGGTTTCATGCTGCTGCTAGGCATACTGTGAGCTTATGCCGCTTGATGAAATTCTCCAGAAGATAGAGGAGGAGGCCCAGGAACAGGAGAGGGCCATACTGGAAGAAGCGAGAAAGCGAGCTGAAAGCCTATTGAGGGAAGCAGATGCCAGGAAAGAGATGATTTACCAAAGGTACAATACGAAGGCGAAGGAGGCAGTCGAGGAAATAAGGAGAGAAAGAATATCATCTGCTACGCTTGAGGGCCGTACCCTGATGGAGAAGGCAATTGAGGAAATTGAATGGAAATATGAAACCGCACTTAAGGGGGCGCTGATTGAATTCACGAAAACTGAGAAATACACCCAATTTCTACTCAAAACTATTGAAAGATCATGGGTGAAACTGGGTCCAGGCTCACTGGTTTACGTGAACCCTCAGGATGGTCCAAGGCTTGCAAATAACAACCTTCCACTCACTTTGATCCCAAAACAGATAGATCCGATCGGGGGGGCTATAGTGACGTCCGCGGATGGAAGAATTTACATTGATTCCACAATAACGGAGCTGCTGCGTGGAAGAAGGGACGAGATACTGAAGGTCGCCAGAAGTCATATCAGGTGATGAAGTGCAAAACAATTACGGTCTCCCTTATGGCAGCCTAAAGGTCCAGAAAACACAATTTCTGAGGAGGAACGATTACGAGAGCATGCTACATCTCGGGACTGCAAGCGACCTCATCAATTATCTGGGTGACCACGGTTACAGAGACGATCTGTCTGCATACGCGCAGACCTACCAGGGAATGGACCTGATAGAAGCAGCAAACAACAGGCACCTTGCGAGGCTGAACAGATACGTCCTGTCAGTGACGCCCCAGAATGGGAAGGACCTTATAGTTTCCTATCTCACAAAGTGGGATATACAGAACTTGAAAACAATCCTGATCTCAAAGAACCTGAACTACAAGATAGAACATTCGGAAATGTACCTTGTGTCAGATAATAACGCTCCAGTAGGCCTCATTGCGGGATTGCTGGATGCGGCTGATTTCAAGAACATACTGGCTATGGACAGGGTCGAGGACATCATAGCATATACGCTCAAATTCGGTTATGGGAGAGCTCTAATGACTTATCTGGAAGAATTCAAGAAGAGCAATAACCTGTCATCGCTGCTGCTGTCTCTTGATCTATACTATTTTGACATCATGAAGGAAAAATTCAGATTCTACATTGGTTCAGAGGGGCCCATTTACAGGTTTATCAAGAAGACCATCGATATAAAGAACATAATGACCATTTTGAGGTTCATAGAGTTCTCGTCGTCCAGCAACTCCACTGATTATCTGCTCAGCGGAGGGAGCCTCACTCAGCAGGCCATGGACGATCTCTCTAAAAGTGGAAGCGTTGATGAAGTGGTGCAGAAACTCAAATCATTTGCCGATCTGACGAAGGGCCTGGAGTACTACAAACAGATGGGTTCATTGGTAGGGATTGAGGGTGAGTTGAACAGGAGCATCTACTGGGAATTCCTGGAAAAGTTCGAGATGAGCTCACTTTCACTGAATAATGTAATGGCATTTCTCTTGAAGACGGAGGCAGAGTGGAAGGACGTCAGGACTGTTGCTCTGGGCAGACTGTACAATATGGACGAAGAAACAATCAAATCCATAGCGCTAAACGTGTGGTGATTTCGTGGTAGATAAAACAAAATTTGGAAAGATTGCTTTTGTGGGCGAGAGGGAACTTGCAATTGGATTCAAGCTGGTTGGAGTTGAGGAGGCGAACTTCGTCACAAGGGAGAACTATGCAGATAGACTCAAGGAGTTATTCTACTCAGGAGAATATGGGCTGATTCTGGCAACAAATTCGTTCATGGATGTTCTGGACAAGAAATTCCTGAATCTGGCGAGCACAAGCGTCAGCCCACTGGTTGTGTTCATTCCTGTTTCAGAACAGGAAGAAGCAGAGAGTATTTCGGATCTGGCAAGAAGAGTGTTGGGTATAAAATTGGATCTTGGAGGATTTTGAGTATGGGAAAAATATTGAGAGTCGCGGGACCGGTTGTGACTGCAGAAGATATTGCAGAAGCAAAAATGTATGATGTGGTAAGAGTAGGAGAAATGGGATTGGTCGGGGAAATAATCAGGATGGAGGGGGGGAAATCCACCATTCAGGTTTATGAAGATACAAGCGGGATAAAACCTGGAGATCCCGTGGAATCCACCAAAAGACCGTTATCTGTTTTGCTTGCTCCCGGGATCATCAAGTCAATCTATGATGGCATCCAGAGGCCACTTGATGTCATCAAGTCTCAGGGAGGAGATTTCATAAAGAGGGGGCTATACCCTGACCCAGTTGATATGCAGAAGTCCTGGGAATTCGTGCCTCAGGTGAAGAGGGGTCAGAAAGTTCAGCCCGGAGACATTGTAGGCACGGTCAGGGAGACCGGAATAATAGAACACAGGATAATGGTCCCATCAGGAGTGGAAGGGGAGATCACAGAAATATCTCCTGGCAAATTCAAGGTACTGGAGACAGTGGCCTATGTTTCAACAAGTTCAGGGGTCAGGGAGATCACGCTCGGGGAGTACTGGCCAGTGAGGATGCCAAGACCGGTCCGGGGGAAACTGCCACCGACCGTCCCGCTCATAACAGGGCAGAGGGTCATCGACACCTTCTTCCCCGTTGCAAAGGGTGGAACTGTAGCTGTGCCGGGACCGTTCGGTTCCGGGAAATGCGTTTTGGGTGATACCCCGGTCCTGCTCGATGATGGAACCCTGATAAGGATTGAAGACCTTTACAACAAACATTCAGCGGAAGGAATAAGGAACATATCAGAAACTGAAGAAATAATAGAGCTACAGGAACCAATCGGCCTGTTATCACTGGTCGATGGAAGGATAGTCAGGAGCGAATCACATCTGATCTATAAGGGAAAGAGCAATTCGGTTATCAGGGTCAAGACAAGAACAGGGAGAGAAGTGAAGGTAACTCCCGTTCACAAGTTATTCAAGCTGAACAGGGAGGGAGATACAGAGGAGAAAATGGCTGGGGAACTTTCGGTTGGTGATTTCATTCTATCTGCCAGGAACATCCCAAACAACAGGAAGAACGTCAGGATAGAAATTTCCGGTCTCAGATCCGGTGAGATCAGTGAGGCCACCGTAAACAGGCTACCAGCACCCGACCCAATTGCGGGCGGTAAGGTGAGCAATCCTTTCAGGATTCCTCAGGAAGTAACAAATGAGCTTGCGGAATTCCTGGGACACTATGCAGCGGGAGGATACATGGAAGGAGAGGGGACCATAATTTTCAGGAATTCAGACGATGCAGTCCTTTCCAGGTTTTCAGAGCTGGCATCAAAGTTGTTCGGAATAAGCGTGACAGCGGTAAGGCTGCAGGGAATGTCCCACTCTGTCAGTATACAAAGCTCACATCTTGCAGAATTCCTTGATTATCTGGGAGCTGGGAAAGAGGAAGGAAGGAAGAGCATACCGTCGGTAGTTCTAAGGTCAAGCAGGGAAGCAATTTCTTCCTACCTTGGGGCCTATTTCACATCAGGAGGATCATTCAAGCGGGGAATTATAGAACTTACCGCGTACAGCCAGGAACTGGATTTACAGCTCTCCTACCTGCTTGCTGGTTATGGAATCATCCATGCAAGGGGCAGAGAAGTCGTAAATGGAAAACACTGCTATATCACATCAATAAGCGGCAGGGACAACATTCAGGCATTCCTGTCTGCGGCGCATTCGGGCAACATCAATGGTAACAGTATTATCCAGTACCTAGGGTCAAATGGATCCATCCATGAAGACATGACCGCAGGAACACAGGCATCCGGGAATGGGCAGGTAATGCTCATGGAGGAGATCAGGGGAGAAGCAAACGTTAGCTCTCAGGAAAACACTCCAGCTCTGGTTGTCCAGGAGGCCGAAGCCACTTACTGGGACGAGATTGTGGAGATGGAGGAACTCACTGGCCCGTTCACAGTCTATGATGTTTCGGTACCCAACTACGGACAGAATTTCGTAGGAGGGAATGGAGGTATAATACTCCACAATACTGTTGTGCAGCATCAGCTTGCAAAATGGGCAGATTCTGACATTGTCGTGTACGTTGGGTGCGGCGAAAGGGGGAATGAGATGACTGAGATACTTTCCACTTTTCCAAATCTGACCGATCCAAGATCAGGAAGCCCGCTTATGGAGAGGACAGTGCTCATAGCGAACACGTCCAACATGCCCGTTGCCGCCAGAGAGGCAAGCATATACACAGGCGTGACGATAGCGGAATACTTCAGGGACATGGGATACAACGTTGCACTGATGGCAGACAGTACATCAAGGTGGGCGGAGGCACTGAGAGAGATCTCTGGAAGGCTGGAAGAGATGCCTGGTGAAGAGGGTTATCCAGCATACCTTGGAAGGAAGCTGGCCGAATTCTATGAACGGTCTGGTAACGCAAGGCTGCTTGGGAGCATCGAGAGAACTGGCTCAATAACAATCATAGGAGCGGTATCCCCTCCCGGAGGGGACATATCAGAACCTGTCTCCCAGAATACTCTGCGAGTCACGAGGGTTTTCTGGGGGCTTGATGCGTCGCTTGCCCAGAGGAGGCATTTCCCATCCGTGAACTGGCTGACCTCATATTCACTATATGCTTCTGACCTGAGGAAATGGTATGAGGATAACGTCTCAGCAGACTGGTTCAGGTTGTACACCAGAAGCATGGAAATTCTCCAGAAGGAGAGCGAACTCCAGGAAGTGGCTCAGCTGGTAGGTTATGATGCACTTCCTGAAAATGAAAAACAGGTACTCGATACTGCCAAATCTATCAGGGAGGACATACTTCAACAGAGCGCGTTTGATGAGGTGGACACATACTGCTCACTGAAGAAACAGCACATGATGCTTTCTTCCATACTGAGCATGGATGAACTTGCAAAGCAGGCGGTAAGCAAAGGCGTGACCGTCAGTGATCTCCAGACTCTACCGTTCAAGGAGAAAATATCAAGATTCAAGGAGGTCAGGGAGGCAGAAATAGACTCATACCACAGTGAACTGATCAAGGAAATGGAGGAAGAAATCAAGGGGAGAGTGGAAAAGCAATGACCGGCAACATAACGTATAAAACTGTGTCGAGGATCTCTGGTCCCCTGCTGTTCGTGGAGAAGATAGGTGACGTCGGATACAATGAACTTGTGGAAATAAAGCTCTCTAGCGGCGAAATGAGGACGGGACAGGTCCTTGAGGCCAGGAAGGGAATGGCGATAGTGCAGGTCTTCGGGCAGACGACCGGACTGGACATAGACAACACCTCAGTCCGTTTCCTTGGAGAAACTGCCAGGATATCAGTTTCAGATGAAATGATCGGGAGGATATTCAACGGTCTGGGACAACCAAGGGACGGGATGGGTCCAATAATTTCGTCGGAGAAGATAGAGATAGTAGGAAATGCAATCAACCCGTATTCAAGAGAAGAGCCGTCAGAATTCATCCAGACCGGTATTTCCACCATAGATGGAATGAACACGCTGGTAAGGGGTCAGAAGCTTCCAATTTTCTCCGGGTCAGGTCTGCCGCACAATAAGCTCGCCGCACAAATCGCAAGACAGGCGAAAGTGCTCTCATCAACAGAAGGATTCTCCGTGGTCTTTGCTGCCATGGGTATCACCTCAGAAGAGGCAAACTTCTTCATCGATGAATTCAGGAGCACAGGTGCACTGATGAGATCAGTCCTATTCCTCAATCTTGCATCAGATCCATCAATGGAAAGGATCATACTGCCGAGAGTTGCACTTACCACTGCAGAGTACCTTGCATATGAGAAAGAGATGCACGTACTGGTGATTCTGACAGACATGACCAATTACGCCGAGGCGCTGAGGGAAATCTCGGCCGCTAGAGAAGAAGTCCCGGGAAGAAGGGGATACCCCGGGTACATGTACACAGACCTCTCGATGATATACGAAAGGGCAGGAAAAATACAGGGTAGAAATGGATCGATCACTCAATTCCCGATACTTTCCATGCCATCGGATGACATGACTCACCCCATACCAGACCTGACTGGATACATAACGGAAGGACAGATCGTGCTCAGCAGGGACATACACAGGAAGGGTATCTACCCGCCGATAAACGTCCTTCCGTCACTGTCAAGACTTATGAATCAGGGGATAGGAAAGGGGAGGACAAGAGAAGATCACAGAGGGGTCGCAGATCAACTATATTCCGCCTATGGGAGGGGGATGGACCTCAGAAGCCTCAGTGCAATTGTAGGTCAGGAGGCACTGGGCAACGAGGACAGGCAGTACCTGGCATTCGCCTCTCTCTTTGAGGAGAAGTTTGTTGGACAGGGATATCACGAAGACAGAACGATTGAAAAGACGCTGGACCTTGGATGGGAACTGCTCTCAACGCTTCCAGAGAGGGAGATGAAGAGAGTAAAGAGGGAGCACATCCAGAAATATGGTAAATGGGTGAAACAAGTTGGAAACGTCTAACATAAGGCCAACAAGGATGGAACTGCTCAAGACAAAGGCAAGAGTAAAACTGGCAAAGAGGGGTCTGGAGCTGCTCAAGCTGAAGAGATCCTCGCTGATAATGGAATTCTTCAAGATTGTGAAGGATGCCAGAGGGATGAGGGCGGATCTTTCAAAATCAATCAGGAAGGCAATGGAGAATGAAAGACTTTCAGAGATCATGGCGGGCAGGGTGGTCATAGAAAACACTGCCTACGTACAACCTCCAGTGATGATAGGCGTAAAGGCCAAGAACGTCATGGGCGTGAGGATTCCGGAAGTAAACGTGAACAGGGGAGAAACTTTCATCACCGAGCTGTATGAGAACATATCGCTCCCTACGGCTTTGATGGAGACAAGAAGACAGTTCTCCGATCTGATGGATTCAATACTCCTAATAGCTGAGAAGGAGATATCGATGAGAAAACTCCTGATAGAGATAGACAAGACCAAGAGGAGGACCAATTCAATTGAGAACGTGCTGGTCCCGAGGCTGGTAGGGACTGCTAATTACATAAAAATGAGGCTGGACGAGATGGACAGGGAGATATTCATCACCCTCAAGATGATCAAGGGAAAGATGGAAGCAAGGGAGGAGGCAAATGAATAGTTTCGCAAACAATACCCAGAGGAAATTTTACATCCTCCGCAGGCTGTTCTACCTTATCAACCTTGGAAGTTTCATCGTAGTCCTTCTGCTGATAATGGAGAGATTCATATGAGCGACAATTTGGAAATACTGAAGGCAATCAGGGCAAAGGAAATGGAGATGGACGAGAGAATCGCGAAAGCCAGGGAAGAGGCGAATCGCATAATTCAGGAAGCAACCGCAAACGCAGAGAAAACTCTTAGGGAAGTGGAAATAAATGGGCAGAAAATGTACGATGAATACCTGAGGAAAGAGATGGAAAGAATAAACGCTGAGACCGAAGCGCTGAAACTTCAGTTCAAGGAGGAAGTCTCTAAGCTCAAGAGGGACATCTCACAGTCAGCGCTTGAGAAAATGATGGACATACTGATGGAGTGAAATCGAATGCTTACCCCCCTAAAGATGAAGAGAGTAATGATCGTGAGCTACAGGGACAACGAACAGGTCATACTGTCAGCTCTTCACGACCTGGGGGTGATCCAGATTGAACCGGTGTCACTTACATCTGCAGAAATCAGAAACCTGGTTCCGGGCCCTTCGTACAACAAGCTGAATGAAATGGCTAGAAAGATAAGGGGCCTCGAATCAACACTTGTTCCGTTTGAAGTGAGCGACAAGAAGCTCTTCTCCGACTATGATGAACTGTCAAGGGAATTCGATTCCATTGACATCTTTGAGAAAGTCAGGGAACTGAGGGAAGACGAGAACGACATAAAGTCAAGGATAAAGCTCCTCACAGAGAAGATAACGGCACTGGAGAAGATGTCATCTTTTCCCGGTGATCTTGAGATACTTAATGGCAGGAACATAATCTCCTTCATCGCAAAGAACGACGAGACCCTGATAACTAAATTCAATGCCATAGAATCAACTGTTGTCTCGTGCAGGGATTCGTGCATAATAGCAGTTGACAGGAAAAATGAAGGCAAGATCGGGGAAATACTGAGCTCCTACAGGGGGGAAGTCTATCAGGTACCGGTCATGAAGGGGACTGTGATCGACAATCTTAAAGCGCTGAGGGATGAACTCAAGGAACTGGAAGGAAGGTTGAGTGAAATAGGGACTACCATTCAGGAAATATCAAAGGAATATTATGCTAAAGTCGTGTCGCTGCGGGAACAGCTGGACATAGAGCTCAAGAAAATTGATGTTGTATCGAAGATTTCCGGCACCTCAAGATCGATCATCCTGGAAGGGTGGGTTGCTGAAATAAATTATGAACCGATGAAAAGGGTGCTCGAGGATATAACAGATAATGCGATCATAGTGAGGGAGGTTGAAACTGAAGAGGTGCCCCCTACAGCCCTGAGCAACCCAAGGAGAATAAAATTCTTTGAATTTTTCATAAGATTTTACTCACTGCCCCAGTCAGTGGAAATAGATCCAACACTTGTATTTGCCCTCATCTTCCCCATATTCTTCGGCCTGATGATAGGTGACGTGGGATACGGGTTGACCATACTGATACTGTCAATATGGCTGATTAGAAGGGTTGATCATCCGCCCAAGAAATCACACGTCCCCAAGGCAATAGGAAAATTCGTATTGAGCATGATGAGCAAGAGGAGTCTGAAGACTCTTGGGAAGGCCATGCTGCCAGGGTCCTTGCTTGCAATAGCCCTGGGAATACTGTTTGACAATTATTTCGGGTTCTCCCTGCCATACAGGCATTTTGACGTACTTTCGGCGCCGGGGCTGAAGATGCTCCTCCTGTTATCTGGCTACACTGGAGTGGCTATGGTGACCCTGGGACTGGTGTTCGGGTTCATCATAAATTCCCAGCACGGGCACCGCAAAGAGGCAATAGGCAAGATAGGGTGGCTCATGCTTGCCTACGGCATAGTGATCCTGGGGCTTGAGGTGGTCAGGAGGCAGAATGTCAACCCTGCTACCAATTTCGTTTCACTCATCTCCCTCGTACTGCTGTTCGGAGGACTTGCAATTGTGATATACTCAGAGAAGGCACAGGCACTCCTCGAAGTCACCACAATCATCAGCCACATCCTCTCCTATCTCAGGCTGGTAGGCATACTACTTTCATCAGTCATACTTGCCATGCTTTTTGACACCATTTTCCTGGGTACGCTGCATCATTCAATCGTCATGATCATACTTGGAATCGTGATACTAATCGTCGGGCAGATGCTGAATCTAGTGATTGCAATTCTGGAACCTGGGATCCAGGGGGCAAGATTAATTTACGTTGAATTCTTCAGCAAATTCTACAAGGGGAACGGAAGGGAATTCAGGCCATTCAGCACTCCGAGGAACTACACGATAAAACAATTTTCGCTCGATCCCCTTGGCAAGGCAAAACCGTAATGCATTTAAGCTAATTGTAATTGGGATAGTAGGTACAGATGCATCGTATAGAGAGTACTGGCGTAGGTAGTCTGCTCGGGTTGATGGAAATACTTGATGACATTAGCAAGCCTGTCGATATTGCAAAACTGGACGACTCACTGGATGAAGAGAGGACCACGCTGATGAACCTTCTTGACGATGCAGAGGGCCTTGGACTGATAGGCATCTCCAACGGGGACGTTTTCGTCACAGAACTTGGAACCCAATTCCTCAATTCAAACGTGAGTGGAAGGAAGAAGATTCTCAAGGAGGCTCTGAAAAAGGTAGAACCTTTCCACACACTCATAAACCACCTGGACAAACTCGTTCCAAAGGAAATGACAAGGGAGGATCTTGAAAATTTTCTTTCTGATAATTTCCCATCAGGGTCAAATGAGGAACTCATGAGGGTGATACTCAACTGGGGCAGATACGGGAAGCTGTTCGCATTTGATGCGGACGAAGGCAAGCTCACGCTACTAGACTGATGACATCAGCTTGACCACGTCGTCAACAGTCCTATAGAACTCATCTGTCCTGGTATTTCTCGGCCTCGGGATCTCTATTTTTATCTCTCCCAGCACAACACTGGGTCTGGGACTCATCACTATTATCCTGTCACTCATCTGTACAGCTTCATCCACATTGTGCGTGACCATGAGGACGGTGTTGGGCGGCAGGTCAGGAGACCCCCACAGGTCAAGCACTTCTTCCCTGATCGCCTGTGCAGAGAATACATCCAGGCCGGCAAAAGGTTCGTCCAGGAGCAGGAGTTCAGGGGATGTTGCAAGTGCCCTTGCAATTGAAACGCGCTGTTTCATGCCCCCTGAAAGTTCCTTTGGATAAGCTTCCTCGAATCCATCAATTCCCACTATTCCGATGTATTTCAGCGCTATCTTCTCCCTCTTCCTCTGATCAGGAATTATCGGTTCCAGGGCAACCTCAACGTTCTTCTTGACGTCCAGCCACGGGAATAGGGCTGGGTTCTGGAAGACAACTGAAATCCTCTCCGTCGAATCCTGGAGCCTCTTTCCGTTGACGTAAATATCCCCCTGTGTGGGTGTTATCAGGCCAAGCAGCATCTTTATGATTGATGATTTTCCGCATCCGGATGGGCCTATCAGGGACACGAACTCCTTCTTCTTGACGGAGAATGAGACGTCCTTTATTGAGAGGAGTTTCTTCCCTTCCGTCTCGTATTCCATTCTAATTCCTGACAGGGTGAGGAAATCCATCATTCAGGGTAATAACTGAAAATATAAACTTTTTACTGAGGATTTAAATAAATAGATTTAAATAGAAAAGAGTTTTGTAAGATGAATTCATCTGTGGTGAGCAGCCATGGTCTCAATTTTCCTGGTGATGACAATCCTGGAGGCAGTGATTGTGACGTTTGTGAGACTGTGGTACCTTATGGCCATATCCATCCTGATAGCCATTGTCTTCGGGATACTGGCAGCAAGGGTGAAGATAGCGGAGATGATAATCATTCCAATTACGGACGTTCTGGAGTCCGTACCTGTAATCTCCTTCTTCCCGATAGTGCTGGTCCTCTTCCTGGTGGACATAGGGGGCTCACTTGGAATTGAACTGGCAGTCGACTTTTTGATCATCACTGCCCTCGTCTGGAATATCATCCTGGGAGTTTATCAGGCAGTCTCGCACATACCAAATGAACTCATCGAAGCAACCAAGGTCTTCCACCTCAGCCTGTGGCACAGATTAAGATACCTCTATGTCCCTGCCAGTATACCGAAAATTGTAGCAAATATAATCCCAAGTTTTGCCAGCGGTCTATTCTACATAACACTGAGCGAGGTGATTCAGTTTGGCCGCACCACCTATTCTGTGGCTGGAATAGGCAAGGTGGCGATCCAGATAGCGTCCAGGGGGGATCTTGCAGGAGAGGGTGTGCTGTTCCTCATACTCATAATCGCTCTGATTTTAAATTTCCTGCTGATAATCAATCCTCTGGTAAAATTTTCTGACAAGTATACACTTGAACAGGAAAGGGGTGAAGGGGGGACTGTGAGGTCAAGGGGGAGAAACAACATAACGACCTCGATGACGCAGAGGACGAGCCAGGTCATCACCTCAAGCATCCAGGCCTTTTCATCTCTGAACAAGATAGTAAAGTACATGCCAGGTGGGAAACTGAAGAAAAGACTGAAACTGTCTGAAAGGGGTGTAAATTTAGCTGTTGGGCTAATCCTGATTTTCATCCTGTTTGCGAGCATTTACGTAATAGCGAAATCTGGTTTCTCAGAAGCGTTCATACTGTACATGCTCAACAGGGATTTTCTCCTGGCTGCGACCGTAGGGACAGCCTATGACCTTTTGAGAATAATCATAGTTTATGCGATCTCACTCCTCACAATGATACCGCTTGCAATAATTGCCGGCAGCAAGCGCAAGAAAGGAGAAACGCTGAACATGGCGATGCAGGTTGTGTACTCTATCCCGGCTCCTATCTTCTTTCCCTTGATCGTTGTCTACCTGACTCCCCTGCTTGCCAGTCGTTACTCTCCAGACATTGCTTTCAACATAGACGTACTCATTATAACTTACCTTTCTGCTGCATCGTACATATTTTTCAATGTATACGGTGCAACAAGGAGCATTCCCTCTGAACTCAACATGGTAGCCACGACACTGAAGATGAAGAGATTGGCGAGACTGAGATATCTTGTCATTCCTTCCATCATACCAGCGTTCATCACAGGGTCCATGTCAGCAATGGGGAGCTACTGGGCCGGGTTAATGGTAGGAGAATACACCTCCATTCATGGAAAGTCATATTCAGTGACGTATGGTTTGATGAAAATGATAGATGTCGCAATTGCCAATGATAACGTCAAGCTGGCTGATGCAGTGGACATCTACATGGTGATAGTGATAGTCATAATTTCCTACTTCCTATGGATCAGGCTATATTCATACACAAAGAAGAGGTATACCCTTTAGTCAGCCATCACAAGAAGGGTTTATATTGTGCTGATAATGGCAGTCGCAATGAATGATAGGAGTGATTTTGAGAGGAGTCCATACCTTGAGATGCATTTGAATGACAGGGTAAAATGGAACGTATGGAGCAAGGAAGTCATCGACAAGGCGAAGGAGAGGGATTTGCCGATTTTCGTCTCAATTGGTTATTCCTCCTGTCACTGGTGTCATGTCATGGAGGAGCAGACGTTCAACAACGAAGAGGTTGCAAAAATTCTGAATGAAAGATTCCTGCCGATAATAATTGACAGGGAAGAGCGTCCGGACATTGACAGCTTCTACATGAAAATATCCCAGATAGTGAATGGTACGGGTGGCTGGCCGCTGAACGTTGTTGCAATGCCGGACGGGAAGCCATTCTTTGTATCGACATTCCTGCCGCCGCACGGGACAGAGGCGGAACTAGGGCTCTTTGAAATTCTCTCCTCATTATCCCAGATCTGGAAGGAGGAGAGAGGGAGGATAGTGGAAGCGTCGACTCAGATCATGTCCATGGCGCTTGGAAAAAGGAGAGCTGTCCGCGGAAGCATGGACTTCAGGCAGTATTTTGAAACCCTGGCCAGTATATATGACAGGAGGAATGGAGGGTTTGGGGAGGCCCCAAAATTCCCCAATTTCACTTACATACTTTTCCTCCTGAGATACAGCAGGGTGTTCGGAAATGGCGCAGCCATCCCAATGGTGGGGAAAACGGTGGACTCAATAAAATTTGGAGGGATCTACGACCACCTTGCGGGAGGGATACACAGGTATTCAACAGATGCAGAGTGGAGGGTGCCTCATTTCGAAAAGATGCTCTACGACCAGGCAATGTGGATTGAGATCCTGGTCCAATTCTATGAGATCACCCAGGAGAAGAAATATCTTGATTATGCGAAGGAAACAGTAGAATTTCTATTCAATTCGATGCAAAAGGATGGATTATTCGTCAGTGCGCTGGATGCTGATTTCAAAGGGGAAGAGGGGCTGTACTACGTCTGGGATTACCAGGAATTGAAGAATGAACTGAGTGAGGAAGAGTTCAACATCTTTGTAAACAATTTTGACACCAGCAACACTCTGGACAGGAAGGTTGTGCTGAAAAGGAAGGAGAGAAAATTAGATCCAGAGGAAGAAGCCTCACTGTCACGGATTCTGCAAAAACTCAGGAAAATCAGGGACAAGAGGGGTCTATTGAGAGTGGATGACAAGATAATCCTGTCGTGGAATTGCATGTCACTTTCAGCAATTCTTCACTATTCAATTTATGATGGTTCATTCAGGGAAAGGGCATTGGAGAAAGTCACCAGACTTGGCTCATATTTCGTCACTGAAAAAGAGATATACAGGACAGTCAGGAACGGGGGGAAAGGTGTTCCCGGCATGCTGGAGGATTACGTCTACTACGCCGAGCTCCTGCTGAATGCATTTGAAATCACTCTTGACCGGGCATTCCTCAATGACTCGATAAAGGTAACTGAAATGATCAGGAGGGGATTCTTTGACAAGGAAAAGGGTGGATTCTTCGTATCACCTGTTTCCAGTGATATCCCAGTCGTAAGGGAAAAAGGTGAAATGGATTCGGTGTATCCATCAGGTACATCAGTCCTATATGATCTTCTTCAAAAACTCTCCTTGCTCATGGACATTCTGGAAATGAAGGACATTGCAGCATCAATCGGGAGGGATCAGGAGGACGAGCTGGTCGGGAATCCGATCGGCCACATCTCCCTCGTCTCTTTTCTGATGATGTCAGAGATGATGATCAGGGTGGAAATCCCAGATTCACTGAAAAGGGGTTTTATTGATTCCAGGAAACCATTATACATTCCTGAGGTACTTTTCTGCAACGGGAAAGATGCAGTAAACATATGCAACAGCAACTCATGCTTAAAAGAAATCAGCACTCTTGAAGAAATGTGGGTGGCGTTAAAATCACCAATTATTATTAAAAATACTGATAAATCCTAAATGTCGCAGTAAAGATTTTAATGCTCGTTTCTTTATAGCCTGAGTCTTAGGTGGAATTGATGGCTATAGCACCCAGAATAAATAAACTGATAGATGCTGCAGAATCTATGGGGACAGAGTTAAAAACAGGCATAGTGCTTGTTCTAGCATTCATTCTGTCCCTGTTCCTAAGCACGTATTTCATCCTAGGTGTAGCGGTGAAGGGAAATTTTGCAGTATCTGGTGGATCTGACGCATACTATAACATGAGAATTATTCAGTACATCCTATCCACGCATCATCAGCTAATGTTCGATCCAGGCCTGAACTACCCGATAGGGTTGATGAACCCAAGGCCACCGTTCTTTCACTGGTTTGCAGTACTGCTAGGATACGCCTTCTCCCCATTCCTCGGGGGAGTCTACAACTCCACCATGACGATGTTCTTAATGAGCACCGCAATTGGCGGTGCATTCATCGTCTTCCCAACCTATTTCCTCGGGAAGGAACTATTCAACAGGAGAGTTGGCCTGATAGCTGCAGTACTGGTGGTTTTCTCCCCGCTCACTCTGATGAAGAGCATCTCGACGATTGGACTATTCGATATTTTCACTGCACTGTTCGGTCTGATGTTCATTTATTATTACCTCAGGGCAGTCAACACGTTCAATTACACCAGAGGAGAAAAAAACTCTCTTGGTGATACTTTTTCTGCAATAAAGAAAAATCAACTGTCAATCATATACGCTCTGCTTGCTGGAACTTCTCTTGCCGCATCGATGCTGACCTGGGATGGTTCCATCTCACTGGTTCTTATCCTTGTAGGTGCAGCGCTGATTCAGGTACTTATCTACGCAATAAGAAGGAAGAGCGCACTTTCAATATTTGTTTCTACACTGTTTTTCGGCTCTGGATTCCTGATTGCTTTCCCGTGGTACTACGTTGCTGGGTTCATACCGGTAAGATTTGACTATCCGCTAATAGTATGGATCGCCCTCCTGGGATCAACGCTCTATTTCCTTCTGCTGGAGAAGAAGTCGTGGGTTCTTTCCATCGGATCGTTTGCAGTAATAGGCATAATAATAGTGATTGGACTTGACAAGTTCAATCCAGGGATCATACAGTCCATAATATCCGGGCAGCACTACTTTATCAAGAACAAAGTATATACAACAATTGCAGAGGCACAAGCTCTCCCACTTGGGGAGGACATACTCGAATTTGGACCTCTGCAGTTTTTCGCGTCAGTGATAGGTACAGGTTTCCTCATATACTTCTGGCTAAAGAAGAAGGATTTCAACATGACCCTGGCCTTACTGTACTTCGCAGGAATCATTTTCATAAGCATGATAGCGTCCAAATTCCTGTATTTCGGGGCAACCGCCATTTCGATACTCACTGGAATGATACTAGTCAAGTCATTTGATCTCCTGAAACTGAGAGAAACAATCGAGAAATCAAGGGGGAGACCCTTGAAGCACGTACTGAGGAAAGAGTTCAAATTTTCCCATTATGTGGTTGTGCTGATAGTGGTCTTCCTGCTGGTGGTACCCACAACATTCTATGCAGTGGACTCGGGAATACCTTTCAACAATAAGACACAATATGACAGGGAAATATACAACGCAACCCCTGCCATCCTCAGGCCGCAGAACTATACTCCACCATACTATTTAGGCGCTTTCGGAGTTGCGCTCGACCTGCCCAATAGCCCCTGGGTCAGGGCGCTTGACTGGTTCAAGACGCAGGACACTTCATTGCCTCCTAGCCAGAGGCCTGCGTTCGTATCATGGTGGGACTATGGTTTCCAGACACTGGAGCAGGGAGACCATCCGGTCATGGCAGATAACTTCCAGGATGGCATATATCCTGCAGCTCAGATACTGATGGCGCAAAATGAAAGCCAGATAGTCTCAGTGATGATAACGAGACTTTTGGATTATTACTACATCAACGGACACCTTAGCAATAGGACCATCAACGGGATTCTTCAGCAATTCCTTGGGAAGCAGTCCCTTTCCACAATAGATAATTTTGAGATGAATGGAACCAGCCTGCTCTCAACTATATACGCCAACCCCTCCATATATGGTCAGAGGGAGGGAATCCAACCAAATGATGCAAAATACATACTCATGGAAGGTTTCCTCTCCCACAACTACTCCCTGGAAACGCTGAACAGTCTTTACTCTGCGATAGAGGCAAAATCAGGATTCAACATGAGTTACATTGCAGTCGATTACAGACTATTCCCATTCTCCGGTACAAATACAGGTATTTTTTACGCTCCTGCCTACCTCGGCGATTTCCCATATGTTGACGTTTCCGGCGAAATAGTCCCAACAACTTTCTTCAATATTTCCGTCACGGACGTCAACGGGAACACATATTTGCTGCAAAATTTCCCTTCGGGGGATACTGCGGTGAACTACAGCATAAATTATCAGCCGGCATTCTACAACAGCACGATTTACAGGATGTTCATAGGATATTCACCATCAGTTGTTGGTGCCACATCAGGAATACCGGGGGTAACGAGCAATCTCCAGTATTACTATCCGATGCAGGCGTGGGGAGAACCCAATTTTGAACTGGCGTACAAGACAGTTTTCTGGAATCCTTACACTGATTACCAGAACCATTCCACCGCGTGGCAGCCTGTTTCTCTTGAACAGGGATATTACTACCAGGTGCATCACGATGGTACAGTTGACCTCAATCCTCCAGCATCTCAGGTCCTTCCAAATGACGTGGTGTTTGTGCATTATTATCCCGGCGCAATCATAAGCGGGAGAGTAACGGATACCTCTGGACAGCCTGTACAGGGAGTTAGGGTTACCATCACGGACCAGTACGGAATACCGCATCAAACGGTCCTGACCAATGCCACCGGTTACTATTCCATTTATGCAGTGGCAGGAAATGACACAGTCACTCTTTCTTCAGGGTCATATAATCCCCTGTTCATGGTAGGGTCCACAACTCTCAACACCTTCAATATAACAATTTCGACAGCACAGGCTGACAGGACAAGCTACACACCGATGGGAGTCCCGACGTGGAATATCACTCACAATTTCCAGATATCCAGTTATAGCCTGACCGGCAGCACTTTCCTGAACGTGGCAAATACCACCTTCTATCTCCCGACTGGAGATATTGCAATGACGGGGAAGGTCATGCTTCATAACGTGACATATGATTACAGTTACGAAACTAATACCTCCCAGAATGGCACTTATCTGATCCAGAACATAAAACCAGGGACTTATGAAGTCTCTGCATATGTGTACGGGCAGTGGTACAACAACATCAAGAACATTTCAATCACCTCATCTTCCCTTTCTAAGGATATCGCCATACCATTTGGAAAATTGAACATTACAGTGTCCAACGGCGTACAGAGTTCTTCCAACAACACGATAACGATAGGGAGGTACAATTTCACAAGAACGTTTGGCTTCACAGGTTCTGAAAAGACCATTTATCTACCAACTGGAACCTACTACCTGAATGCAAGGAACGGGCAATATTCAGATAACGTGACTATCACTATACAGAACAAAACAAACTCAACAATAGGAATACATTACACCAAATATTACTCAGTGAGTTTGAGGACCAGCATCAATGGCCAGCCGGTGAGTGCTGCGATAGGATACGCAAATCTACTGAACTCAGCACAGTCGGGGACAGTCTTCTCTGGCGATAACGGAGTCGGTAGTCTTCTGCTGAACGGATCAGTTTATTCCATTTACGTAACCACTGTTTTCAATGGGATGCATTATGCTTATTTTGAAACGCTGAATCTATCGAGCGACAGTTCTCAGACAATTGAATTGCAACCTGCCACTCTGGTCACAGGAATCACAGAAGTCAACGGAGTTGCAGAGAACCTTGTCCCCGTACAGATAATAGGAAGCAATGGTTACCTGCAGATATTATCAAATTCGACTGGCTTCTTCTCTGCCTACATACCATCAGCAGAGTACAGGATATATTCCTATTCTACCGTCAACTCCCAGCTTTACGTTTCTTCGTCCCTGTACAGCATAGGAGGGTTGGAAAACAACATATCTTTGCAACTGGGGCAGGGATACTATAAGACAGGGAATGTGACGTACGGTGGATCAGGCGTAAGCGGTATAGCAGTTGCGTATGTCCAGAACCAGCCATATGCTGAATATCCAATAACCAGCGGAAAGGCATACAGAATTGCAGTAGCCGATGGAATCTCTATCAGCACCATTGGATTCACTACCCCAGGATACGCAATCTCCAATATTTACAACGGGAACATTACGCTGAAACAACTGCCTGTGGGAATTGAAATAAATGCCTCCTATAACGGGAACAAGCAAATCACCCTGAAGTTAACGGGCCCGAAACAATACGAAATCAACGGCACACACTCATTCGTCGCAAATGTGATTCCTGGAACATATAAGATATCATTCCTCTCAGGTAATATTTCCGTTTCATCTTCTGTCAGCCAGTTACAGGTTCAGCCAGTTTTCAGTGACCAGGTAACAACACTCAACCTGACACTGAAGGCTCAGCTCACGATCAACTCCCCAGGGAGCGTCTATATTTTCAGCAACGGGAATCTGGTATCAACCAGTCAGGTATCATCCCTGCAGCTAGGAAATTATACAATTTATGCCAGTTACGGGAATGGAGCTGCCCTTGTCACCACTTCCATCCAGGGAAATACATCGCTGTACGTTAATCTGCAGCAGGGTTATCTTGTAACGCTAAACACGAACCAGAACTCAGAAGTGATGATTGAATCCGGGAATGCATTGATCAGCTGGTACAATTCATTAATGCTACCCTCTGGATATTATAAGTTCACCCTGTCCAGCCCATACAACAACTCCTATGATTACTATGCTTCATACTCCACCTACATTTCATCATCCACGACAGTCACACTGAATGCCACCCTAAGGGAGATGGTTTCTGCCGTGAGAATAAATGCTTTCCTGAACGGTTCCATCATCCAGGGCGCGGCATACAGCATCCAGGGACCGACAAATGCATCGGGATATAGTTCAGGAGCAGGAGTTACGCTGAAATATGGCTCCTATGCAATATATGTGAGTTACGGTCAATATGCATATTTCGGAGGCGAATACATCAATTCTTCCTCCACGGATGTGAATGTAAGCCTATCGAGGGCGTACCCACTTTCATATTCAACGTTCATGAACAATACTTCTTACTCTGGCACAATAGTCCTGAAAGGAAGGGCCAATTTCGTAATTCCGTCTAGCGGAGTCATCTACCTCCCAAATGGATCCTACAATTTCACGGGGACAAGTACTGGGTATTACTATGGCTTTTTGAGCAACTACAACTTCCTGAAGGAAATAAATATCACTGGTCTCAGTTCTGCAACTTTCACTCTGGGCATTGATCAGGTGATCCGTGTTTCAGTATTCGCTATGGCGGGGTCACCCATCATAGAGGCAAATGAGAACTTCTCATTCCCTGTCTCAATTATAAGTTATTCCAACGTGCCTCTAACGTTCACAATCGGAAACAACTCAATATACCCGATTACGGGCCAAACGGTTACCGTACTCCCCCACAATTCTGCAGAACTGAATGTGTATATCACTGTTCCTTCAGGCCAGCCTTCAGGTACGTATAATGCAAGCTACAAGGTCTACTACGGTGGATCCTTTGATACATTCTACTTCAACTTCACCGTTCCCTCACATCTGGAGGTAGTTGCAACTGCCAATTCCACTGCAGGGCAGATAAACAACAACTCACTCTATCTCCCATTAAAGCTTTCGAATACGGGCAATACTAATACAAATGTCACAGTGAGAGTGCTGAATTCGGCCGACCTGGCATCCAAGGGAATAAACGTTACCATAAATAAGCAGGGAAACTTCACTACAAGTTTGGTAGCGGGACACATCAACAACACTTTCATCGTGGTAACTGCTAAATCACCACAGCTCATCGTTGGAACACCCATATACCTGTCCGTAGACTTCGGCAACAAGAGCCAAATACTGACAGTTGTTCCATCCATACCATCCCTTTCAATTACGTCAGCAAGTGCCAGAGGGGTGAACCTTCAGAATTTCTCCACAACAGCACAGAACTACTATATCTACGGGTTCTCTGCCTTCATAGTTATAGCGCTTGCAATCGCCATGGTCATGTTCAGAAGGAGGGCAAGGGCATGAACAAGATTGTTGCTCTTGCGTTTGCATTTATTGTAGTCGCTTCAGCCTTCATTGTAACTGGAGTCAACGGGACAACGCAAAATTACGGCCCAGTCACCATTTCAGGCCCAACCAAGGTAGCGGAAGGTTCAAATTTCACCTATGTGCTCAGCGTCCAGCAGATTTTTACAAGATATGATGTTGATATGATACTGACAGGGTCAAACCTGACAGGAGCCAATCCAATCTATCCGCAGTACTACAATGGTACGTTTGCACCCATCAACTTCACCATAACCGCCCCCTCAGTGCCCACCACTTTATTGCTCTTCTTCCAGGTGAAAGGTTACATTGACGGCCAGCTCTACTTCTATAACTACACCTTCCCTGTGTCTGTTGTTGCCTATACCACGCTTCACACTGTCGTCAAGAACCCATCCGGATTCAACATCAATTACCTGAACGTCTCCTTCTATGTCAATGGCAATTACGTGGGAAGCAAGGTGATCAACATAACGCAAAATTCGACGATGGCAGTGACATACAACTGGCTATCGGGCACGCTTCCAGTTGGGGTTTACACCGTAACTGTAAGCCTGAACAACTCACTTGTGAAACTCACCAGTGGTTCCACCTACACGTTGCAGATACAATCCGGCAACCCGGACCTGAATTACATCTATCTCGGCATTGCTGCATTCTTTATCATAATCATCGTAGTGCTCTTCATAAGCAGCTACTACGCTAGGAAAAGGAAGCCCAAGTGGAAGAAGTGATTAGACAAGCCTGTCGCTGAGTGCAATGTGGATGGCTGCCTCCCAGTCATTCCCTCTTTTTATTGTTTTTGAACTACCTTTCTCATTTACAAGCGTAAGGTTGTACCCTCGCAGGACACGGATGATCCTGTCCCTGTTCATTCTGTCTCCATTCCCTATTTTTATTCCGAAGGAGGTGAAGGTACACTGGTCGTGAACTCTCCTAACATAATCCCTCAAGTCCCCGAAGTCGTAGAGGTTCCTCTTGTCTATGACCACGCTGTCTGCCAGGGTTGCTATTCCCGGAGATGGTCCAGGATCTATTCCGACTGTGATCCTGCTGGAATTCCGGTTGAATATGAGCTGCTTGATCCTGAACTCGTCCTCGCCGTCCGTCACTATTACGTTATCCCCGCTGGTCACCTCGTCGGAGAATATTATGTCGTATCCTTTCAGATTGTCCCCAGCAGTGAGGGAGTAAAAAGATAAATCCATCTTTTTCAGGAGGGTCAGCATCCTGTAATAAAACCTGAAATTACTTGTCAATACTCCTAATTTCAACGCCTCATTATCAGAATCTAATAAAAAAATTTTTGTATCACCACGCAGAGACGGTGAACAACAGCACCCCGACTTGTCATGTCATGCGAGCATGGTTCCGGATGGATAGGGATATTGCGTGATTCCTGATCAGACGAGGTAGTCCGCCTTCTTCTTGTTATCCAATTTCTCCAGTTCACTTTCAGTCTCTATGAACAGTACGTCCATCATGTTGATCAGTAGATTCTTGTTTCCGCTCCTGATGTATATGAGGGGCTGAATTGAATCAGAAAGACCCATGAATTCCCCCTCTATCACTTTAGTCTCGTTTCCGGCACCTATTGTCATCCTGATTTTGCTACCCTCTTTAAGGCTGAATGTGGTGAATTCTTTCATGCATCCACTAATATTCAGTCAAATAAAAAATTTTGTAGCATTCGGATGAAGTACGGATGGAATATTTGAAAAATAACAAAAATCCGTGAAACAGAGATTCAATTCACTTTACTACAAGCACTGCAACAGTGGAATTGGCTGCAACCCTCTGGCTGACCGATCCGAGGAAGACCCCCCTTATGAATCCCCTTCTCCTGTTACCTATTATGATGAGGTCAGGATTCTTGTCGTTTGCAAGGGCAAGTATTTCCTTTGCTGGATCTCCCTGCCTCAGGAAGATACTGGGGTTCATGACGCCGTTTGAAATGGCATAATCTCTCGCCTGGCCCAGTATGGATTCACCTTTCTCCTTCAGGGTGTTTAGCCTCTCAAGAAGAGTCATGTCGCCCGCAGGGTTCTCTCCTGTCACGTACTGGACTGGATATGGAACAACAAGAATTATGTCAAACTCTATATCCTTGACAACCTTTGCAAGACTGATTGCCATGTCCAGAGCTCTCATAGAAGGCTTCGATCCATCAATTGCCACTAAAATTTTTGAAATTGGAAGAATCCCTCTGGATTTCTTTTCCATAGGTCTCGATTCTTTTCATACTATTAAAATATTTCATGAATCCACGAAGATAGCGTATTCGATAAAACAAAAGGGTTTTGCAAACGCCCCTTCCCCGTTAAAGTGAGGTGGCAATCAGAAAGATGTCCCTGGACTGAAAATTCATTTCAACAAAGGGACCTCGGAGACATTCTATGGGTCAGGTTCTCCCTGAGGAGCTTGTCCCCTTTATTTTACAAAGAGTCAATCCACGTGGGTGCAAAATAAGTTTCAGTTTTCACCAATGAATGATTACCGCATCCTAGCTGAACAGGCAATTTGAAAAATTTCATGTCATAACAGCTGACAACGAGATCAGCGGAAATGATGGTCGTCCTTTTCGGTTCCCTGAAATCTTTTAATAAGGATGAAAGTTCAGGAACCCTTTAATATACGTATGAAAATAAACACACCGATGAAAAGGTACCTTTTGCTGATACTCGCTATTGTGGTCATGGCACTGATGTTATCATCTGGAGGGGCGATTGTCGGTCATGCGAATACCCGAAATTCCCTGACACCCAATTTCCAGAATCCTGGTGGTTCATCCCCCTCAGTGACAGCATCTGCAGAATCTCAGGCAAATTCGCTGACGCTGAGCCCTGGCGGCGCTGTCTATCTGTATGCGTCGGTGACGGGAGGAGGAGAACCTATCTCCAGTGAATCTTATCCCACGGACCTATCAGTATCCAACTCAAATCCCTACATAATAGGTCCGGTGATTGAGATCGGTCATTCTTCTAACAATACCGGAAATTTTTCGACTGCTGGCTCCTATTATGCCATGGGTGGCGCGAGGGTAACCAGTTTGATATATGAGAACTATACTTTCTTCAATGACACCTCAGGGTCAAACTCAACGACTGGTACCTTCAACGTTCAGTACAATGGGTCCCTTGCAGTTCTGGTGTCAGCTGCTTCTAACAATTATAACGGATCTGTGACATCAAATGCTCCATTTACATACGACGCCCGAACCAATGGAAGTAACGGGAATACTTACACGGGGATCATCATAGCGTCTGCCACTGTCAACCGGGGGCAGTACAGTTTCACTGTAAATTATGCTGCAGGGAGTGGGGACACGTACGCTTCGTCGGTTGGAGCAGTCATCTATATTTTCAGGCAGGTATCAACTCCGGAATATAACGTGACATTTTCGGAGTCAGGCCTACCGGGCGGGAGTACTTGGTACGTGAACCTGAGCAACGGTAACTCTTACCATTCCTCAACCTCGTCAATAATATTTCAGGCATATAACGGCACATACTACTACACCATAGGATCAAATACTGTCTACGGTCCTTATCCCTCCTCGGGATCATTCACTGTAAACGGTGGCAATTTGGTAGAAAGTGTGACCTTCAGGTTGATTCACTATAACGTGACTTTCACGGAAACAGGGCTTCCAGGTGGAACGATCTGGTCTGTAACCCTAGGAGGAATAAGTGAGAACTCAGATACGGCCACCATAAAGTTCGTTGAAGTCAACGGTGAGTACAGCTTCTCTGTGGGGAAGCTGAATGGATTCACCCCTGACCCGTCCGCAGGTGTAATAAAGGTGAATGGTCAAAATGTTACGCAGAGCATATCATTCACTGCTGAAAAGTACAGCCTATCATTTGTGGAATACGGGCTATCCTCTGGCACATACTGGTCAGTGAGCTTAAACGGGAATACTCTGTCATCTTATGGCAGCACCATCGCTTTTATGGTGTATGACGGAACGTACAATTACTCCGTTTCCTCAGTGAGCGGATTTACACCGTCTCCCCAGAACGGGACAGTCACGGTGAATGGGAATAATGTCACGGTATCCATCAATTTTAAGTCTTACAAGATAATCTTCAGGGAGACAGGCCTTCCACCTGGGGCATCATGGGAAGTCAGCGTTAACGGTGTTTCCGAAACATCATCCAACGGTTCCATAATCTTCAAGGAAGGAAACGGTACCTACACATTCACCGTCACAACCATAACGGGCTATCACATTTCACCAGTTTCAGGTAAGGTATCAGTATCGGGGAGGGACACCTCAATCCTTGTCACATTTTCCTTCATCAGCCCTGCCGGAATGTCATTGTATTATTCACCAGTTATGGAGGTCACATCTTCATTCGTGCTTTTTGTTATTCTAACTCTGGTTGTGATATTATTAAGGAGAGGTGAAAAGGATGGATTCTGACAGTGGGATACAACCTTATTCATATGGAGACCAAACAGCAGGGAGAAGGAAAAGCAGGTCTCGGACCGGAATACTGATCATGGCCATCGGGCTGGTCCTGAGTGCGATTCCGACGGTGGGTGACTACCTCGGCATCCTAGTTCTCATCGGCTTGATCATCACAGTCGCCGGGGCCTCTGAAATTTCCAGGATGCACAGAAGGATGAGCATAGTTTCGTTGGTCATCTTCATAGTTGCATTTGGCGTGGAGCTGGTAGGTGTGTTGAGGTACAGTACGCTGATCAGTATAATCTTATCAGGAACGTCATTATCATATTCCCCCATAGTGAAATATACAGATACTTTCCTCTTCCTGATGTCGCTGGCCTACGTGATGATAAATGCATCCCTCATTCTGGCAGTTTATTCCGTCTTTGCAAGGAGGAAAAGAATCATACTCTGGGCATTCTACGTAATTGCCTTTCTCGTTTTTACACTGGGAATTTATTCTTCCATGAACACTCTAAATGGGCTTTACTACCAGACAGTGACATTATCCAACATAGGAGTCCTTTCATCTGTTGCGAATGACCTCGAGGGTTTCGGCGCGCTATTCTTCATACTCTGGGCAATTGCATATTTCCTCGCATTCTTTGATCTCAGAAAGACACCTGCGCTTCACGCTCCAGGGCCGGGTCCCGTAACTGCGGGACAGGGATTCCCTGACCTCAGGAATGTCCAGCGGGATTTCCAGCAACCGCCACCCCCTCCCGGCCAGGAAACAGGAAATGGATTCCCGAAACAGACAGAACAGTCGGGAACGTGGCCGCCGCCTCCTGTTCCACCTGCTTCCAACCCGCTAAGCGGAAGCGAAATGATACTTTTCATTCATCCTGGCGCGGCGCTCGCAACTATAGATAGGAAGAGGGTCAGCATCCCACCATTTTCAGGATCTGTTGCCATAACTGACAGGAGGTTCATCTTTCTATCGAAGGGGAAGGGTGCCACGCTTGCCACTGGACTACTTGGAGGAACTCTCACGTACGGAGTGATTTCGAGGGCCACAACAAGCGTGGATGTCAGCGAGATAAATGAAGCGCTCGGAAATACTGGCTCATTATCTGTGGACTTAAGAAGCATAAGGAAAATAAATGCATCTCCGTCGACGGTCCTGCATCCCGGGAGAATAGAAGTCGAAGTTGCAGACGAGGTGAGGCCCAACGGTACGGACGTCTCAGGGAATCACATATTGTTTGCCTTTATGGCACGTGGGTCCCCGAGAGGAACAATCCTGAAGGAGGAAGAGGCACAGTACCTGAACAATAAAATCAGTGAAATTATAGGAAATACGAGATATCAGGGATGACGGCATCCCCCCATAGCCAGTGCGGTAGACCACCCGCTTCATTGGAGGATGGTCCTCTTCTTGGCGAAATGGACCCCGCCCCTCGCTTGAATTTTCCCCAGAAATCGGCGAGCAGTGGACTATATTGTCTTTTCGCTTGAGTAGAACTTCCCCAGAGTATTCCTGTTCTTGTTCTCGTCGTATGAATAAATCTTCCCTGTCTCCTCGTCCCTGGTTATCCTGTGGCTGCCATCGCAGTAAGGTTTTGACTGTGACAGTCCGCAGCCGCACAGGTGCACCTCGAAGTTAAGCACCGTTTCGTTGTCAGTCAGTTTATCCAGTCCCGGTATTTCCTTCAGCTTGACCTTGTAAGGACCGGTCCTTTCGTGAAGTACTATTCTCATGTGCTTCCATAAAAATCACGCTATTTAAAAGTTAAGTAGTAAACACCAATCTAGCGAGTTAATAAAAGCAATAATTTTTAATTGAGCTATCATTCTTCGAACATTGAAAAACGCTGTAATTGCACTGGATCGGATAAAGAAGATGGTCAGCCCGCACATGGGCATCTGGGACGAACCGTGGAAGATACTTATCACGACCATAATGTCCACAAGGACAAAGGACGAGCAGACAGACAGGGCAAGCCTGAGACTTTTCTGCAGATATCCAACGCTGGCCGCACTTTCAAGCGCCGACAGTTCAGAAGTGGAATCGCTGATCAGGCCTGTGGGATTCTACAGGGAAAAAGCAAGAAATATTGTGCATACAAGCAAGATCCTGGTCAATAATTTCAACTCTTCCATCCCCGGTGACCTGGAATCACTGCTCACGCTCCCTGGGGTCGGGAGGAAAGTTGCGAACATAGTACTTTCATATGGTTTCGGTGTGCCCGCAATTGCGGTCGACACTCACGTCAGGCGCGTTTCCAACCGGCTCGGGCTGGCAAGCACCAGGATTCCTGATAAGATAGAGAAAATACTTGAGGCAAAGATACCGAGGGAGAGGTGGAACGAAGTGAATTCATACTTCGTGGAATTCGGCAAGGAAATATGCCGCCCGATAAATCCAAAGTGTCTGGAATGCCTGCTGAATGCAGAATGCAATTACTACAGGAGGAAAAGATGAGGATAATAGTTGACTCTTCTGCACTTTTTTACGGTTTCCTTCCTGACTCCAGGAACGAGTATTACACTTCACATTCCGTACTGGGGGAAATAAGGGGGAAGAAAATGAGGGAAAGCATCGAGCTGAGGCTGGCAATGATGAAGGTCCAGGAACCATCAGACGAATCACTGGCAAAGGTCAGGGAGATTGCATCAAGAACACGTGACCTGAGCAATATGAGTTCCACGGACGTAGAAATAATAGCACTTGCAATGGACGTCGGTGGGAAGGTGATGAGCAATGACCTGGCAATCCAGAACGTATGCAGAATCGGGGGAATAGAATACATAGCGTACAGGGGGAAGGAGATCAGGAGGGAGATAGAATGGAAATACAGGTGCACAGGGTGCGGAAGAATATATGAAACTGACAGGAAGACATGTCCTCACTGCGGAAACGATCTGAAAAGAATTCCAAACAGGACAAGAGTCATACGTTGATCCAGCTGATCGCATAGAAAACGTACCTTTTTCTCCCGTAACCGTGGACGTAAATTTTCCTGACTGAGTTGGCGACCCTGACCCTTGCGACGAGATCCTTGACTGGAATTTTTTCAGACATGCTGAGAAGATACCTTGCATGTGAGACCGTTCCATCATACACCCTGTAATCAGATCCATACTTGGACCCGCTCTTGAGATTGAGTGATCTTCCACTGAAATAGTTCTTGACTTCCTCGCCCCTTCCCCTGCCCTCACCATCTGGAACATTCAGTCCCTTTGGAAAAATGAATTTCTGGTTCCTGTACAGTATGCATTCTCCCTCGCTGTCCACGACCACGACGTACCCCGTTCCCCTAAGTTTCTTCACGTCCAGGAATCCGTCGTAGGGGAGTATCAGCGCCTTCTCCCTTCCGGCGAAAATGCATCCTCTTTCGACCTTAGGATCGAATCCTTTGTCTCTCAGGAACTTGAAGGCGTTGAATTTGAGCAAGTCATTCACGTTCAGCTTCCCTTTCAGGTCACCCGGTGTGATTATTCCTTCCCTGTCGTATATGACAGCCCTCCCCTTCGCTGCCAGATAGAGGGAAGAATAGATGTCCAGTGACAGCCCCTCTCCCATGTTTTTTCCCCTGAATCCCCTGTTTCTCAGGGTAGAGGCATCCCTGGGATTGTTGAACTCCACTCTTCCTCTCCTTAGTTTTCCCCTGAACATCCTAAGCAATCACCAAGCTTGCAGCAGCAGCCATCAGTTCCTTTACGTTCTCACCGGTCTTGGCGGAGACCGTGATAACTTTCAGGTTCCTCCTCTTGACAACTTTCTCAACGTCTTCGATCCAGAAGGACGCGCTGTAATGCAGATCAGATTTGTTTATCGCTATAATCATCTTCTTGTCATCCACCATCTCAAGTATGTCCGGGAGCTGGTTCAGGTCAAGCTCGTTGTTTGAATCGAGTGCTACTATGAATCCTGCAGTCTTTTCCTGGGTAGGGAGGGTACTTATCTCCTTCAGGAGCAAAGTAACTGTTTTACCATTGACTTCTATTGGATTTGTTCGATAAAATTGATTCGTTCCAGTCTGGCACTCACCATATGAATCAAAGACCATCCTGCAGAGTATGCTTGTTTTCCCAGAGCCTCTGGGACCTACAATGAGCACCTTGAAAAGGCTGGAAAGCACGGACATTTTAGTTTCAATATTACCACCTATAAAATACTTCTCTATTCTCGCCTGCCAAATCAAAATTTCAGAGTTTTGTAATCTAAAGGAAAATGCGACTTGTCTCCCTCCTCACGTTACGCGATAACGGTTTCCTTCATATCTGAAAACTTTGACTATGGATGAGAAGAGAACAATCCATTCCATTTCGCATAAGAGAACGGGTGGAAAAAGAATGCTAAAAAATTTCAGGAATATCAATCACTAAACTATAAAACTTAGATGTTTATAACCCACCAATGACTAGCATGGTACCCCGCAAGGTTTTCTTCACTAAAGGCACCGGAACGCACAAAAGTCAGCTTGGGTCATTCGAGAACGCCCTCAGGGATGCTGGAATTGCAAAATACAATCTGGTAGAGGTAAGCTCAATATTCCCTCCGTACGCAGAGATAGTGGAAAAGGAAGAAGGCATCAGCGAGCTCAAACCAGGGCAGATCCTTTACCTGGTACTTGCAAGGAACAGCTCGAACGAGCTGAACAGGCTGATCACTGCATCTGTTGGACTTGCAATTCCCAGGAACAGGACGATGTACGGCTACCTCAGCGAGCACCACAGCTACGGGGAGACTGCAGAGGAGGCAGGTAAATTTGCGGAGAATCTTGCTGCGGAGATGCTCACGAGCACTATGGGCCTGGAATCGGAGCTCGAAATAAACAAGGAAACGGGCAAATACAAGCTGAATGATGCGATCCTCCTGACGAGCAATACCACGGCATCGGCAGTTGTGAAGGGTACCAATGAATGGGCAACCGTTATCGCGGCCGCGGTTATGATAATCTAGGGTGTTCAGATGGAATATGATTTCAATGCAATTGAGGAGAAGTGGCAGCAGGTCTGGGACAGGAACAGGCTTTTTGAGCCCAAAATGGACGGAAGGAAATTCCTGCTCACAGTACCATATCCTTACTGCAATGGAGTCCTCCACATAGGTCACGGAAGGACTTATTCAACTGCAGACGTTTTTGCAAGGTTCAAGAGGATGATGGGTTATGACATCCTCTACCCCATGGCATTCCACATCTCAGGCACTCCCATCCTGGGATTCAGCAAGAAGATAGAGAACGGAGACAGAGGGACGATCGACCTCTACAGGTCATATCTTGAACTGTACGGTGACGATCCTGAACTGGTCAGCGAATTCGCGAGACCGGAGAAGATCGCTGAATATTTTTCCACCAAGATAATCAACGATTTCAAGAACCTTGGTCTATCGATAGACTGGACCAGGCAGTTCAATTCTGGCGAGCCCATCTACAACAGGTTCGTCGAATGGCAGTTCTCTAAACTGATGAAGAAGGGTTATCTCAAGCAGGGTGACTACCCGATCCTGTTCTCTCCCAAAGAGGGGAATCCGGTGGGGGAGGACGACATACAGGATGGCGACACTGACAAGGTCTCCATAATAGAGTTCACGTCTGTCTTCTTCAGGGCGGGGGAGGAGATCCTGCTTGCATCCACGCTGCGGCCGGAGACTCTGGAGGGTGTTACCAACCTCTTCGTCAATCCCAGGGCAAGGTACGTAAGGTTCAGGATGAATGGTTCAGTCTTCGTTGTGAGCGAGGAGTCATTCGAGAAGATATCATTCCAGATGGAAGCATCAAGGATCGGTACGGTGATGGGCTCAGAATTGATAGGGAAAAATGCAGTGGAGCCGCTGCACAACAGGGAGATACCTATCCTGGAGGGGAGCTTCGTGGATCCAGACAATGCAACAGGCATAGTCTATTCCGTCCCCGCACACTCCATCTGGGACTACGTCGCACTGAGGGACATCGGTCATTCTACGGATTTCATCAGGGTCATTGAACTTGAGAATGAAATCATAACGATGGAGGACGTGAGGAAGAAGTTCGGGATCAATTCACTCAGCGACGTGGATAAGCTCGAGGAAGCCACTAAATTCCTCTACGAGAAGGAATTCTATCACGGCCACATTATCAAGGGGGAGTTCGAGGGAAGGGCGATAAGGGAAGCGAAGGACGAGATAGTGAACTCATTCATTAACGAGAAGAAGATTGCCATGAAATTCTACGAGACCTCAAGGAAGGCAACCTCAAGGGAAGGGGGGAAGGTCATCGTTGCCATAATAAGGAATCAGTGGTTCATAGATTATTCAATACCTGAATGGAAGGAGAAGGTGAGGGGGCTGATCCAGAGGATGGACCTGAAGCCAGAGCCGCTGAAGTCGCAGCTCCTCCAGGTCGTCGACTGGCTCAGGGAACGGCCCTGTGCAAGGAAGAGGGGGCTCGGGACACGTCTCCCCATGGACAGGGAATGGATCGTCGAAAGCCTGAGCGATTCCACCATCTACACCGCTCTCTATCCAGTGATAAGGGAACTGAGGGAGATAGGTGCGGAAAGACTGGATGACGAAATATTCGACTACGTGTTCCTCGGGGAGGGAAATATCGACCTAAAGGATGGGAAGATTGCAACAGCAGCGAGGAAAGCGCGTGAAGAATTCTCATTCTGGTACCCTGTGGACCTGAGGCACACCAGCTTCCCTCACATTTCCAACCATCTAATCTTCTACCTCTTCCACCACGTTGCAATATTCCCTGAAAGATACTGGCCGGTCGGAATATCCACTGGAGGCATGGTCATAGCTGAGGGGCAGAAGATGTCGAAGAGCAAGGGGAATGTCATTCCCCTGCTGAAGGTCAAGAGGGAATATGGTGCTGACCTGTTCAGGATGTATCTCTCTTCCAGCTCGGACATATGGTACGACGAGGACTGGCGCCTTGCGGAGGTCGAGAATTACAGGAAGAAGTTCGAGCGTTTCCTGCAGCTGGTCACAGAGGCAAGGAACGTTGAAAGGAAGCCCGAGGAGAGGGACATGTGGCTGGTGGCAAGGTTCAACAGGAGACTGAGGAATGCGAGGGAGAACTTCAACTCCATGAAGATAAGGGAGGCATCTGTAGACCTCTTCTTCAACGTGCTCAATGATATCAGGGACCTTGAGGGATTCGCCGGGAAGGAGAGGATGCTTAGCGTTGTAAAGATGTTCGCCGATTCATGGGCACTCTCACTCGCTCCCATAATCCCATACCTTTCGGAGGAAGTTCATTCAATGTACGGCGGGAAGGTGCTGGCCAGTGCAAGCACTTATCCTGTGCCGGGCGAAGAATTCGGCCTGACGGAGAGGGAGTGGAGTTTCGTTGAATCAATCATCAACGACTACAGGAGCATCAGCAGGATTGCAGCTGGGGAACACAGGGTGATGAAGGTGAATCTGGCAGAGGACTGGAAATGGGACCTGCTGGAAAGATACAGGAAGGAGGGGATGAAAGTCATGAAGGGCCTCGACAGGGACGGGATGGATTATGTCAAGAGCATCTCTAAGAAGGGGGAACTGACAACGTTCGTGCGAAATGAAAAGGAGGTACTCTCCAGATACAGGGAAGACATGGAGAATTTCCTTGGAATTAGGATAGAGATAGACGGTGATGTTCCTGATGAAAGGAGGAAGAGATCCATTCCCGGAAAGCCGGCCCTGACGCTTCAGTGAACTGTAACTCTTCCCTTAAGGTACCTTACCTCTTCAGGAATTTAGAAACAGCTTCCCTGGCTTCCCTTGTCTCGACAACTTCACCGAAGAATTTAGCCTCTTTCTCCTCCGAATAGTGTTCCTGGGAGAGAAGTCTCTTGATCCTTGCGATGCTGTGTGTGCTCTTGACCGCAAGAGAGGCAGCAAGCTCATCCGCTGCCTTCTCAGGATCATCTGAAAGTATTGTCACCAGACCCAGGTCGAATGCCTCCTTCCCGCTCAGCACCTTTCCCGTGAGTCCCAGATACCTTGCGGCTCCCTTCCCCCCAATTTCAATCAGCCTCCTCAGTCCACCGAATCCGGGCAATATGCCGAGGTTTATTTCCGTAAGGCCCAACTTCGCATCAGGGGAAGCTATCCTGATGTCGCAGCTGAGGGCGAGCTCAAAACCCCCCCCGTATGCGCCGCCCCTTATCGCAGCGATGGAAACTGCGTCAGAGTTCTGTATGCTGTCCATCAGCCTGTTTCCCCTAAGTGAGAATGCCTCAGCCTCCTTCCCCTCCATGTTCAGGAACTGGGAAACGTCAGCACCCGCACAGAAGAATCCTCCCTCCCCCTTGAATACAATTACCCTTGCGCTCCTGTTTGACTGGATTGCACCATCTATGCCGTCTACCACCTCTGGGGTCAGTGTGTTCTTCTTCTCCGGCCTGTTTATTGCAACGGTGAGAATGCCGTCGTGCAGGGAGGTGTTCAGTACGCTCATTCCTTTTCCTTTTCCCCTAGCGTGAATTTGTAGACAGTCTCGTCACCTTCCACTTTCTTCTCCGTGAGTGTCATCGATTTGTTTAGCTGGTCCATCACTGCATTGATGTACCCGTCAGCCATCTCGAGGAAATTTGCTCCCTCCTTCCTCGCTGTGACCCTCAGGATGATAATGTGCTTCGATACGTCCTGGACTGAGGTTTTCACATAAGGTATCTCCGTGATTATGCTATCCTCCAGGAGCCTGACAACCTGCTTTGCGGTTGCTATCTTCGCAATGAATTTGGTGACCTTTGCCCTGTCTCCGAGCGCATACCCGATCTGGTTCATCCTGACCTTCATGTCCCCCCCCAGTGCCTTTGCAGCAGCCTCAATGAACTTCTTGTATACGTCCTCCGAATAGGACTGCGTCGAACCGATGTCGTCCAGGTCAGTGAACAGTATCTTGGGACGGTTCACGTCCTTCTGTATAGTCTTGATGCCTGGCATTCCCCTCTTTCCCTTCACGTAGCTTATCAAAAATTTCAAATCCGAACCGCTGGCCTCTTGCATGGATATCCGTTTCAATATATTTTACTGACTATTATTAGTTTCCTTCAGATATAATCTGTTACGGACTTGATTTCTCCCGTGAATCCGTCCATGACCAGTGAGGATGAAGAGTATATGGGGTAGAGGTGGGTGTTGTTGTACTTGATCTTGATGCTGTTCTCAAGCGGACGAACCTTCTTCCTCGTGAAGACCACCAGGTATCGCATCTCCTTCTCCTCCACCACTTCGCTCTCGATGTTGTCCTGTATCCATCTCCTCACCCGCTCTATGGACGCATCCGGTTCCCACTTCGGCTCGAGCTCCCTGTGCTGCATCGGCCAGCTGTCTATCACCTCGTAGCCGCTTATTGATTTCGATACCGTCCCGTTGACTGTATTCACCATCACCGTCCCCTCCCTCTTCTCTATGAGTGAACCCTCCATCACGCTCACTGAGTAGGAATAGAAGCTGAATGGTATGAACAGCAGATCAGCCTTCAGCCCGAGTGCATTTGCCACGGCCTCGCCGGTTATTGCAGGCTTCACGAATTTCGGATTGGAACCCTCCTCCAGGTAGACGTAGATGGAATCCTTCTCATCCTCCTTAAAGTCATTCTCCCTCCTCTTCTTGAGGTGGATGTCTATTATAGACCTGCCCACGATGAGGCCAACCTCATCCTTCCTGACGCTCTTGATGCCCTTGCTCTTGCAGTAGGACGTTATCTCTGGGTCCTCGTCCACCAGGAAGAAGACGAATTTCTCCCCGGGGAAGTTGACAGTGCTGGAATAGAAAGACTTGACCCTCTCGAGGGAAGAATCCTCCAGGAGCATTATGACCTCGCCGCTCCCGTCCCCATGGTCTATCCAGATGTATTCCTCCGGATAACCGGGGTAAGTCCTGTAACCCATCCTCCGAATGATCTCTTCCAGGAAGACCCTCAAATCCATTCAAACTGTTATCGGCGAACTGGTTAATATTGATTTCCAGAAAATCAGCGTTTTCCCTGAGATTGATACTAGAAGTGAAATTAGGAATTGGATGGAAACGTTAAAGTTCTGGCCTTTTAGGGACGGGAGGATGTCAGTGAAATCTTTATCGGCAGAGGCTAAAGGGTGAGGACTTCGTGGTTATGTCCTATTTATTAACTTTTGTGGTTAAGTGTAAAAGTATATATACACTTATTAAATATATCTATCGGAGGTTGAAAATGGCTAGATTGGATGTAATATTGCCTGATGAACTTGAAAAGAAGTTTCGGGAGACCGTATTCAGAAGAAAAGGCTTAAAGAGGGGGAACATGAAAGAGGCGATAGAGGAGGCTGTTCAACTTTGGGTCAGCATCGGTACGGAAAAGAAAAAATAAGGTGCGTGTCAACAGGTAAAAGTGAAAGAATTAATAGGTTGTTAGATGTGCAGTAAAACGACGAGGGTAAAGGAGGAAGGAAATGTCTGAATTGTTGCTTTCAAAGGAAATCAAAAAACTGAGGAAATTTAACAATGATTTAGACTGGTTTATGGCAAACTACGAAAAGTTAAAGGAAGAGTACAAATCTCAATATGTCGCCGTTAAGGATCAAAAGATCATCGATCACGACGAGAAAGTGGAAGAACTTTTTAAAAGACTGAAAGGCAAGTACGGCAATATAAGTTCATTGGTCGTAGAGTACGTTTCTGGCGAAAAGGTGGAATATATTTTGTAATTTTATTTTTTTATGGTGATAAATTGGAGATAATAGGAAAGAGGGCAAAAAAGCGGACTTGGTGTCGTCTCAGCTTATCTGGTTTCAAGAAAGCATAAAATAGATGCTTCAGTCCGCTTCTACGTTGACACAGGTGCATCGCACACCACCATTGCGCCTAGAGATGCAGAAAGACTGGGCATAACCTATAAGAAGTTAGTGAAGGCTCCTTTTTTGGTTCATGGAATCGGCGGAGTTGTAGAGGCATATTTGCTTCCAGATGTCATGTTAATCTTTGAATTTAATCAATCTGCATTTGTGGAGTATCCAGATGAAATTCTGGTTCTTGGGCAAACCTCGGCGAATGGTACAAAGAAGGAAGAAGCAATGGAAATACCAAGTTTGTTAGGGGTTGACATTTTAAAGGATTATGCTATCAAATTCAGAAATCAAAAAATTATTCTGGAAAGATGAGAAAAATCTGAAAGAATCTCTATGTCTATTGGCTCGTGCGACATTTTGCTCATCTCGAAGTTCTAGAATTACGTGACCAGATGGCTCCAGAGGTATAGTACAGAAGCACACCTCTGGTCTCAAACGATCCATCTCTTCGTACTGCAGAGGGTCTTAAGATCATCTGGAAGCACCGGGGTCTTCTCCGTGGAGGTCTTTTCTGAATACTCCTTGTTTTTTTTAATATGGTCATAAAATAGCTTTAGGATCGCACTGGAATGAACTGTCGCTACTTATTCAGGACTGAGAGATAAAGTTGCAACATTTCAACTTAACACTCATCTTATGGTCAGGAGGGTAACAGTTCGCTCTGGAGGAAGGGTAACGCTGCCGACGACACTCCGGGAAAAGTTCCAACTAAACTGTGGAGAAAAAGTAACCGGTCCTAGACTCAGTGGACGGGGTGCTCATAAAACATCCCCCGGAAACACTTAGGGGAATACTGAAAGGGAAGATCAATGCCGATGGATTTGAAAGGAATATAATGAAGCTAGGGAAAAGAGGAACGAAATAATCCACTCAATCACGGGCCATCCCTTTTGCCGTGTATTAAGATATGCAGCCATGGCTCTTTTCATAACTCAGAAGTGACGCAAAAAAATATGTTTTCAGGTTACACTTAACACAATATGGATGAAATGTCTTTTATATAATCTTGCGATTTAGGAAAGGTGTAATGGATGTATGAAATCCGGTTCCACGGTAGAGGTGGACAGGGAGCAGTTACAGCATCCAAGATGCTGGCAATTGCCGCTTTTAAGGAGAACAAATGGGTGACAACTTTTCCATTTTACGGGACGGAGAGAAGGGGTGCACCCGTCACTGCGTTCACCAGGATAGACGATCAGAGGGTTGAACTGAGGAGCCAGATCTACGAACCAGATGCAGTGATACTTCTTGACAAGTCCCTCCTGAGCCTCGTGAATGTCACCGAGGGACTGAAGGAGGGCGGAGTTGTCCTCATAAACGGCAGGAAGGGCGACTTCAGCGACAAAAATTCATTCAGGGTAGCGTACGTTGACGCAACCTCAATAGCACTGAAGAACGGCCTTGGAGACCCCTCGCACCCAATCGTGAACACTGCCATACTGGGTGCATTCTCAAGGGAAACAGGGATAGTTTCCATTGATTCACTGAAGAGTGCTGCAAGGGAGGTATCGCCCTCAAAGATAGAGGGGAACATTGCTGCAATTGAAGAGGCCTATGAAGAAGTGGAGGTGGCCTGATGGTCCTAACTCCAACTGCATACTACCCCACAGTGAACGTGAAGACGTCCTCGTGGAGAACGTCCAGACCAATTATAGATTATTCCAAGTGCACAAGGTGCATGATATGCTGGAAATACTGCCCTGACGTTGCCATTGATATAACGGACGGTGCAACCTATGCCTCCCCCTCTGACAGGGTGAAGAAGATGGAAGTCCCTGTCATAGATTATGACCACTGCAAGGGGTGCGGCATATGTGAGCATGAATGCCCGTTCGATGCCATAGAGATGGTGAGGGAGGGGGAAGAGGAATGAGGGCAGTCAACCAACACAGAGAAATAATGACCGGGAATGAGGCGGTCGCATACGGAGCCAAGCTGGCAAGGGTCAGGCTCGTCTCTGCCTACCCGATCACGCCGCAGACCGCAATAGTGGAGAAATTAGCGGAAATGGTATCAAACGGCAAGCTTGACGCTAAATTCATAGAGGTGGAGAGCGAGCACAGTGCCATGGCATCCGTGATGAGCAGCGAGCTCAGCGGGGTGCGCTCATTCACAGCATCCTCTTCTCATGGCGTACTGTACATGCACGAGATGCTCCACTGGGTCGCAGGGACGCGCCTGCCGGTGCTGATGGCCGTGGTCAACAGAGCAATCGGCCCGCCATGGAACATATGGGCGGACCAGACGGACAGCATCAACCAGAGGGACACTGGCTGGATGCAGATGTACTGCGAATCGAACCAGGAGGCCATGGACAGCATACTGCTAGGTTACAAGATAGCTGAGAACCAGAAGGTGCTCCTCCCGATAATGACGATGCTTGACGCATTTACGCTCTCTCACACTTCCGAACCGGTGCTGATCAGGGACGAGAGCGATTCCTATGATTACGTCGGTGACCTGAACCTCCCGTTCAAGGTCGATCTCGGCAGCCCGCTTGGTTACGGTTCACTCATGCCCCCTGACGGACCTTTCATGGAACTGAAGAAGGACATGCGTGATTCAATGTACGGTTCCTTGAAGATAATAGAGGATGAGACAAAGAGATTCAATGAGCGTTTTGGTGCGGAAATGCCAGGACTCATTGAGAAGTTCATGATGGATGATGCCGACTATGCACTCATAACAATGGGAGCAATGTCCTCAACTGGAAAATATGCAGTTAGAAAACTCAGGGCAAGAGGCGAGAAGGTGGGGCTGTTGAGGATAGTATTCCACAGGCCCTTCCCCGCAGATGAAATTGTATCGGCCCTGGATGGACTGAAGGGTGCAGGAGTCCTCGAGAGGAGCCTGAGCTTCGGCGAGAGGGGTGCTGTCTACGAGGACGTTGCTTCAGCTGCGTACAGGAAGCTCTCACTGCCAATGAAGAACTACATAATAGGGCTTGGCGGCAGGGACATAAGGCTTGAGGATTATGAGCACATGTTCGATGGACTGAGGAATGGGGACGATTCTACAGAGTGGATCAACGTGGGGGTGAAATGATGCCCACCTCCATACCCACTGAGGAACTCATGATGCCGGGTCACACCGCGTGCGCGGGATGCGGCGCGGCGCTTGCCATGAGGTACGTGCTGAAGGCTATGGGAGAGAAATCGGTCATTTCCGTCCCTGCAAGCTGCTGGGCGGTCATCCCGGGTACGTACCCTGCGGAGGCGCTGAAAATACCCATGGTCTACACGCCATTTGCCGCGACGGGAGCATCCATCTCTGGGATCAGGGAGAGCCTTGACGCCCAGGGGAAGGAGGACTACAACGTGATAGGATTCGCGGGTGACGGCGGGACCGCAGACATAGGCCTCCAGGCCCTGAGCGCAGCGATGGAGAGGGGGCACAACGTATTCTACATCATGTACGACAATGAGGCGTACATGAACACGGGGATACAGAGGAGCGGAAGCACACCGTACGGTGCGTGGACAACGACAACCCCCGTGGGGAAGGAGAGAACGTTCAAAAAGGAGAAAAAGAAGATAGTTGCTGACCTCATGATGGCGCAGGGCGTTCCGTACGTCGCCACCGCCTCCGTTGCATTCCCTGAGGATCTCATCAGGAAGATAAACACCGCCAAATCAATAAAGGGACCGAAGTTCATCCAGATATTGAGCCCGTGCCCGCCCGGCTGGTATCATAACTCGTCGGACACGGTGGAAATATCAAGGCTTGCGGTGGAGACGAGGATCTTCCCCCTTTATGAGTACAACGACGGCAAGTTCAGGCTGTTCAAGACCTCAAAAACACTGCCGGTTGAGGAATACCTCAGGAAGCAGGGAAGGTTCGCCCACCTGAACGAGGAGGAGATAAAGAGGATTCAGGAGGCGGTGGATGGCAGGTGGGAATCCCTCCTGAAAAGGGAAGGTAGTCAGAGTTGAAGTTTGATTTCCTCCTCGGAGGCGAAGGGAAGAGGGAATTCCTCCTGGGGAACGAGGCCGTAGTCAGGGGCCTTTACGAGGCAGGCGTTTCCGTGGCCGCAACCTATCCGGGCACCCCAAACTCTGAGATAGGGGACATACTTTTCGAGATCGGGAAGAATATGGGGATGAAGTTCGAGTTCTCCACGAACGAGAAGGTGGCGATGGAGGTCGCCGCAGCAGCGGCACAGACTGGCGTCAGGTCTTTCGTATTCATGAAGCACGTGGGCCTCAACGTCGCCATGG
>JAMCQR010000038.1 GCA_023379555.1 Thermoplasmatota archaeon
AATCGATTTCTCATAGCCAGTCGTAATTCCATTAGTAAATTTCCCAATTATCCAGAGTGAAACATAGCTCAATGAGAAGACAAATGCAGCAACCACCAAAATTGCCAGAGATTGTACTTCGAGTTGTTTAAGTGCGGATGCTCCCCCACCGAAAATAAAACCGTTAGGGAGATTCGCAGCACCGGAAACAGATGAAAATCCAGTTTGAGCTACGAACGCAATCATTACGAAGCCAATGAGTCCCATTAAGAGGTGTGTTGGGAACAAGCCGATCGGGTCACTGTACCATTTCCTCGTCATAACTCTCTCTCCGACTAGAAACAGGGGGCCACCGACCAAGCCAATTGCTATAGCCACCGCTGGACTGATGTAACCCGACAGAGGTGACATGAGGATCAGACCTACCAATATTCCGTTAATTGCATACAAATATCCTGGGTCTTTCTTTGTGATTAAGAATCTGAAAAACATAGTTGAAATCAACGCTGACGCCGCTCCGAGGAAGGTGTTGAGACCCACTATAATTGTTTCACCGTTGAACGCAAGTACGCTTCCCGCGTTGAAACCAAACCACCCTATCCACAACAATAGAATAGATAACGTCAACCAAGCTGGATTTATTGATATAACTGCTTGTGGACTCTCAGAGTGTCCTTTCCCCCTCTCTTCTCTCCAAATTTTAAGCACTATGGCGAGGCCGGCGAATCCTGCTGCCGCGTGAACTACTAGTCCTCCACCAAAATCTCTAACTCCCAGCTGATAAAGCCAACCGGTAGGATTCCAAATCCAGGCCGCAGGTAGTGTCCAGATCACTGTATAATATACGACTGAATAGGCAAGAAAGGCACTGAGTTTCATTTTTCTCAGTGCGACAACCCCTACTATGGCAAGCGTGACTGAGGCAAATGCCGTCTCGTAAAGGAAGTATGTTCCTGTAGTCAAACCGGTACCAAAGTAATGAGACGTCATTGACCACCATGTCCCTTCAATTATAGCCGAAGTACCAGACGACGAGCTGCCAAAGAAAAAGCTGTTATATGTTGGAATGCCAATTACTCCGTAATACGTTGGGGCAAACGCCAGATTAAAACCAATGAGAGCCATTAAAAAAATGGCAGTACCCATTATCAAAATTGTTTTTATCAGACTACTGGAGTAATGTTTCCCAAGCTCGCCATATTCAAGAAAACCAATCGCAACAGTCATTAGAAAAACTAAAATGGCTGAGAATATCATCCATAGGTTGTTAAATAGGACCGCATCGGTCAATATAGATCACCAAATTTCAAATGCGTAATTTCTTCCAGATAATTAAGTTCTACGAATATTATATTTTGTCAAAATTTAAAATATTTAGAGGAGTAACACTATTAAACATCCAGTGACTTCAATCGATGTTGGTTTGCCTATGGTTTGGTCGACCTCTGAACCTCACATTGGATTCCTATGGGCCATTCCAGGTACTTTATTAGAAATGATGGCTTTAAACTAGGCAGACCTTCTCTATGGAATTTATAATTACCAATCTGCTAGAAACCGAACTTGACAACATCGAACTAGACAAAGGTCAATTTAGCACGAATTATTACCAGTTCTTTTAAATGTATCCGGAATTTTGTAGTTCGATCGTTATCCCTTTCAAAGATACTCGATCATCTTGTTGAAATGATTACTCTTGCTTTCCTCGTTCGTCTCTATTAATCTGATTGTCTTAATTAATTTCCCTTCTATTATTCTTATCCTTGAAGCACTTTCTTTGAGTAACCTTTAGACCTAAAAACGTTTAATATTTTACAAATCAGTCAAGAAACTTGATATTGTGTTCATCTTTAAGCGGTAATGAGGTAATTTAAGCGGCAGTGTCTGAATAACAACATTAATGTAATAGTTTTACCTCTCTAGCTATGGCACTAATGGATAGGGCAATATTCCTCGACCAGGATGATATTCCAACAAGATGGTACAACATCCAGGCCGACCTACCTGAACGACTCCCTCCTCCGCTAGATCCCGAGACATTACAGCCCGTCAATCCCGAAAAACTCCTGAGGGTTTTTGCAAAGGAACTTGTAATGCAAGAAGTATCCCAGGAAAGATACATTGAGATTCCGGACGAAGTACTTGAGGCGTATAGGTGGCTTCCCAGGCCCACTCCATTATATCGTGCCAAAAAACTGGAGGAATTCTTAAAGACGCCGGCAAGAATATATTATAAATGGGAAGGTACCAATCCAGCAGGAAGTCACAAACCGAACACTGCTTTAGCACAGGCATACTACAATGCGAAACAAGGAATTGAAGATCTGACTACAGAAACTGGAGCTGGACAGTGGGGGTCCGCATTGGCAATGGCTGCCGCATACTTTGGAATTCGTGCTCGTGTATACATGGTTTCAGCGAGCTACAGTCAAAAGCCAGGAAGAAAGGTTATGATGGAAACATGGGGAGCAAAGTGTTTCTCCTCCCCTAGCGAACAGACTAGCTATGGTAGAAAGCTCTTGCAAGAAGACCCTAGTAATCCCGGATCATTAGGGATAGCGATTTCAGAAGCAGTTGAGGATGCCGTCACCCATGAAAATACCAGGTATACCTTGGGATCAGTCTTAAATCACGTCCTAATGCACCAAACGGTTATAGGGCAAGAAGTGGAAAAACAGTTGGAAATAGTTGATGAAACGCCTGACCTGCTAGTAGGAAACATCGGCGGTGGTTCTAACTTCGGAGGTTTCTGTTTGCCATTTATGGGAAAGAAGCTTAAAGGAAAGTTGGATGCAAAATTCGTTGCGTGCGAATCATCTGCGGTTCCACACACAACTAAGGGAAAATACACTTATGACTACGGGGACACAGGCCATTTAACTCCTCTTCTTAAGATGCTCACACTTGGAAGTGAATACAGAAATCCACCGATCCATGCAGGCGGTTTAAGATATCACGGGATGGCACCAATCATTTCCTATCTAATTCAGAGGGGGTTCATGGAATCACATGCCTATTCTCAAACAGCAATTTTTGATGCGGCAACAACTTTTGCAAGAACGGAAGGCATCATACCTGCTCCTGAATCAGCCCACGAAATCAGGTACGTGATAGACGAGGCCATAAGGTGCAAAAAGGAGAACAAGGAAGAGGTCATCGTCTTCAACAATTCGGGTCACGGTCTTCTCGATCTGTCTGCATATGAACTTTACAATTCCGGTAAGCTCAAAGATTACCAGCCAACTGAATTCAACTATCCATCAATAGTTAGAGAAGAGGGAAGGCAATGAAAGTGAAATGCTGACGCAGGATAGTAAGAGTGGACTTCAGGAAGAAAAATGAATGTTGCTAATCTTCAAGCCATCCGCGACGTATATCATTGTTGAAACATTTCTGAATTTATCTTCCCACCAATTTATACAATCTGACCTGAACAACTGTCAACTCTACTTAAAAGGAGTATAACGTTCTTCAGCTAATAGTGAGTGAAGACGAGAATGCTACTCTAGATTACGTGTTGTGATATGGACTGATCGCGAGGAGAAAACGTCATTAGTATCCTTGCAAAGCAATTTAAAAAATTGGTATTGGGGTATCAATAACTTTTGGTCAGCTTCATTAAAGTTTTTGCAGAGTGCAGGTGCCGGGATTTGGACCCGGGCTAAAGGCTTGGAAGGCCTTTGTGCTACCAGGCTACACAACACCTGCAGTGGCAGACCGTGAATTATCGTCGTTGTAATAAAGGTTTTCAAGGGCAAACGTGTTGGTGCAGTCAATGTGAGCAAAGAAATTTGAACATATTTGTTTGTTACTATTGTCAGCGAGACTCGAGGAAAAATTGTTATATTTTTTCGAACTGAGTAAACGTGAGAAAGGATTTACTATACTTGGGAATCATTTTACTTGTAATCGGTGTCGTCATTTCAGGGATTGCTACAGTTGAGGCTGGCGGTAAGACTGAAATCGTCGAGACTTCCATGAAAGTAAGTCCGAGTGGATTTTATTACTCAAACGAATTGACTGTTGGTTCAAATGGTAGCGTAATCGTTACTGGTAATACGACAACTTATCTTATTCCCTCACAAGATCTAACCATAGTGAATTCTACAAACGTTGGAAACTATGCGATCCACCCCACTATACCATCTAGGGATTCCATACTTTATGATGGGTTGAATGGAACCTACTACCTAGTAGCTTTCGGTCAGCATACACCCCTGATTACCTATGCCGTCCTGGGATCTAATCTTTCCCAGTTGGTAGTGTATGGACTTCTTATCATTGCAGGCGCCGCAATTGCTGTCATCGGTACGATACTCGCAATCCTAGGCGCTATTATGAGGTCTAAATTTACTCCAGTTCATCAATTTTGATTTTTTTCTTCTTTCTTAATCTCCTGGTATAAAGCATCTAACTCTTTCCGAGTTCCAAAAAAAGTAAAATAAGGAAGACGTATCAATACGGGATGAGAGAGTCGTTTAGGGACGATGAGTTAAGATCGCTATGGAGCACAGTCCTTGAGTCTCATACTGCAGATATGTTCAGGATAAATTCAAAGGACTCAAAGGACAAGGTGTTGCCGATCAATTATGAAGAGATGGATAAGGTCAATACGGATTTCGCTCTGAATTTTCTGAAGTACCCTGAAGATCATCTCGTTCGTCTGAAAGAGGTTCTATATGGTTGGGAAGAGGGAAACAGCACTCATGAAGGACTCTTGTCTGATGATTTCAAGGCAGAAAAGAAAAATAGGGTACGGATTTCGATCTCTTCCAAATTACCTGATATTAAGAGAGATATAAGGGAACTCCGAAGCGAAGATCTCAACACCTTCCTTCAGGTTGACGGAGTTGTGAAGCGAGTATCGGAAGTGGTGCCTACAGTTGTGAGTGCAGCATTTCAGTGTGCCTATTGCAGAGAGGTTCACCTTTATCCACAATCTGGCAGCAGAATTCTCGATCCACCCAGATGCAACCACTGCGGTAAGACAAAGGAAGAAACAAAATTTAGATTCATTGCGGAAAAGTCTCTCTATTATGATACCCAGTTAATCACTATCGAAGAGAAACCAGAATTTCTCAAGGGCGCGGCACAACCAGTCAAACTCGTCGTTCATCTAGAAGAAGAGCTATGCGGGAAGAACAACCCTGGTGATCGAGTTTCCGTCAATGGAATCCTCAAAGGAAAGCAGAAGGTGCAAAATGCTCAGAGCGCATCGAGGCAATTCGATGTATTCTTGGAAGCAATGTTTGTGGAGAGGGAATCTTCGGAGTACGAAGAAGTCGCGCTTGAGGACGAAGACATCGCTGCGATAAAGAGGGCAGCAAGGGACCCCGAGGTTTATTCAAAACTGGTTGGAAGCGTGGCCCCAGCGGTGTTTGGAAATGAGATGGTCAAGGAGGCCGTAATCCTTCAACTTTTTGGCGGAGAAAGGAAGGCATTTCCTGACGGAACTTACATCAGAGGGGACGCGCACGTACTTCTCCTAGGCGATCCTGGAGTTGCGAAATCACAGATTCTCACTTATGTTGCGAATATCGCACCCAAGGCTGTCTACACTTCGGGTAAAGGAAGCTCAGCCGCAGGACTTACTGCTGCAGCAGTCAAGGACGAGCTTTCAGAAGGCAGGTGGACTCTGGAGGCCGGGACCTTAGTACTCGCAGATGGTGGATTAGCAGCAATCGACGAGCTAGATAAGATGAACAGGGAGGATAGTGGTGCAATGCATCAAGCTATGGAACAGCAGACCATCTCTATCTCCAAAGCTGGTATAAATGCTACTTTAATGTCAAGATGCGCAGTTTTGGCAGCGGCAAACCCCAAATATGGAAGATTTGAAGAAGACGAGCCTTTTACGAGTCAGACAGATTTGCCAATCACACTACTGTCAAGATTTGATCTTATTTTTATGATCGTCGATAGACCGGGGAAGATAGACGGTGAAATGGCTGACTACATTCTGAAAGTTCATAAGTCTGGTGAGACAATTGCGAGCGGGAGAAGTGTTGAAAAGGTGCAGATATTTCCAACTTTTGAACGCGATTTCCTTAAGAAGTACATTGTTTACGCAAGAAAGAATTCGTTTCCGATTATGTCACCGAAAGCTGAGGAGAAAATAAAGAAGTTCTACGTTGAGAAAAGGGCAGCTAGTGTAAAGCTGGGTTCAGTTACAATTACGCCGAGACAGCTAGAAGCATTGATAAGGCTTTCTGAAGCTTCCGCGCGGGTGAGACTTTCTGACAGAGTAGAAGTGGACGATGTTGAGAGGGCTACAAGGCTAATGGAAGCGTTCTTGAATCAAGCAACTGTGATAAATGGGATCCAGGATATAGACATCATAATGTCAGGGTATAGTTCAAAAGATCGCAAGGGGGCTTTCTCTATTTTAGAAATCATTAAGCAATTACAGGATGCAAGTACTGGGAGACGAGCATCTCTTCGCGAAATTCGAGAGGAAGCCAAGAAGCACGGTATTGAGGAAAGGCAAGTTGATAGGGAACTGAAGATTCTGAATGACAAGGGAGAAGTTATCGAAGTAGTGACCGGTTTCTATCGCGCACTGGAGAAGTGAGAAATTAGCAGTCTTACTAATACTTGATATATAGTGTTACGATTTCTTCTACCAAACCAACTAAGAAGGAAGATGAATTTGATCTGGACTCGAGTATTCAGAACGTCGGTGGATACACTCCTCGCCGCTGCGGACGAGGAGCTATTAGGGAAGGTACTTAAAGAAGGTAAATACAAGCTCAGTGTTTCCGAGAAATTCTATAAGGAAACGCTAATCGACGATGTTGCACTGAAAGACCTTTTGCAAATCTGTTCTATTGCCAATCTGGTTGGGGACCGGTCAGTCGGTATTGCAATCGAGTCAGGATTTATATCAACAGAGAATGTCATATACATTCAGGGAATCCCTCATGCGCAATTCACAACCTTGGAGTGAAGGAACATACTTCAGGTTTAATCCGACAGCCATTTCTAGAGAATACAAGATCCCACTATCTGAAGTGAACAGTTTTCCAGTTTTCTTGATATCCTCCCAAAGCTTAGATCTTAACACGACCGAACTGGTCTCTGGTCTAACCCACGTCTACCCACTTCAATACAAAGACATAAAAGATTTGGCTAGAAAATTCTTCCCACTCCTGAGAGATGACTTCTGGGAAAAAGAGTACTCGCTGAAAATTAGAGATAAAATTTGTCCTTTTAATTTCCCTGAAGTAATGGCAATAATCAACATGACGCCCGATTCGTTCTATCCAGAAAGCAGGATTTCTGAGGATGAAATAGAACTTAGACTAGATCAAATAAAAAGTGCAGGAGGCAACTTGGTCGACATCGGAGGGCAGAGTACAAGACCAGGTAGTAATCAGATTTCAGCAGTTGAGGAACTTAAAAGGATTTCTGGAGCAGTCGAGGTGGCTTTGAACAGGAAATTTACAGTTTCAATAGATTCGTTCAGGCCTGAGGTCCTCAGAGAATGTCTAGAGATGGGAGCGCACATTATTAATGACGTGACAGGTTTGGAAAATTTGGAAATTGGAAAACTTGCCAATAGATACGGAGTGCCGTTGATTGTGATGCATAAGAAAGGAGACTTTAAGACAATGCAGGTCTCTCCTCACTACGATAACGTTATCAACGAGATTATTGCATTCTTTCTAAGGAAAATTTCATTGGCAAACGATTTGGGTATCGGGGATAACATAATTCTAGATCCCGGTATAGGATTTGGAAAGAGATTGGAAGACAACCTTACAATCATCAACAATCTAAGGGACATCAGACTTGGGCATCCGCTTTTGTTAGGTATTTCGAGGAAAAGCTTTATCGGACAAGTAACGTCTGAGAGAGTAGAAGAAAGGGGGATTTCTTCCTTGATATTCAATACTATATCGATATTGAAGGGAGCAGATATTATCAGGGTTCATGACGTAAAGGAAAATTTAGAAATGGTAAAAATAATTAAAAAATTAAAAGAAGTTTAGATGTGGATGAGGTAGTGATACATTATTATGGTGACAAAGAGAATCGATATTGTGTTGACCACTTTGATCAGTGGATTTATTGCGGGGCCCGCTGTGTCCTTTGTCGCGTCTCCTACCGTATCTCCAACCACTGCTGCTTTGTGAGCTTCGGATCCCTTGCCTCCGTAATTCCCCTGTTCGATGTACTTCTTTGCATTGTCCCAAGCCCCTCCACCTACAGTCATCATGATCGCAAGTGGGAATCCAGCAATTATCACCCCCATCAATAAACCGCTGACCGCAAGTGGTCCGAGAACGAACCCAACTACGATTGGTGTCAATACCGCGATTAGGGCGGGTACCATGAGTTGTCTGAGCGCCTCTTTCGTGACTATGTCCACTGCCTTCCCATAATCTGGCTCATCTTCTCCCGTTAGAATCTTGGGTTTGAGTTTAAACTGTGCCCTGACTTCCTCTACAATTGCGGAGGCTGCCTTTCCTACAGCATTCATCAGGTATGACGTGAAGAAGAATGGAAGCGATCCCCCAATTAAAAGGCCCGCGACTACTATTGGGTCAGTGAGCTGGATCGTGCTGAACTTGGCAATCTTATCTATGGAAAATTGGTATGCTGCAAATAGTGTCAGTGCGGCCAGCGCAGCGCTTCCAATAGCATAGCCTTTCGTGACAGCCTTGGTCGTGTTTCCAACTGCATCCAGCGGATCAGTCACTTCGTCTCTCGTCTTCTTATCGAAACCTGACATTTCTGCGATTCCACCGGCATTATCAGTTATCGGTCCGTACGAGTCGATCGATATTATCATCCCAGTTGCCGACAGCATACTGGCGGCAGCGATTGCTATACCATAGAGACCCATGTAAGAGTTGTTTCCAAAAGAGGTGAATGTAATGTAGTATGAAACCACGATACCTCCGACGATCACAACCACAGGAATGAAAACAGCCTGGAGACCGTATGAGAGACCTGTGATTATGTTCGTTCCAGTTCCGGTGACTGATGACTTTGCAATCTTTGCAACCGGGGAGAACCTTTCAGAAGTATAATACTCGGTCACATAGACTATAACTCCCATAATGATCATACCTATGATTGCATCGAAATAGATTGCAAGACTTCCGTTCATGAGATAGTAATCTATTGCATAGAATCCTATCGCGGATAGTACTACCGTCACTAAAAGACCCTTGTAAAGTGCGGTCATTATTCGCTGCTTCGGACCTTTTTTGACGAAGAAAGACCCAACTATAGTCGCTAAAATTGCAGTTCCTCCTATCGCCAGAGGCATGATGACCAGGTTTTGTGACACGTTTGCACTCAGACCGTTAATGTAAATGAAGTATCCAACAAGCATTGCGGATAGAGCAGTGACAACATACGTCTCGAACAAATCTGCCCCCATTCCGGCGCAATCCCCTACATTGTCTCCCACATTATCGGCTATTACAGCGGGATTTCTTGGATCATCTTCTGGTATTCCTGCTTCAACCTTTCCTACTAGATCTGCACCGACGTCTGCACCCTTCGTATAAATCCCTCCACCAACTCTGGCAAAGAGGCTAACGAGAGAAGCTCCGAATATGTAACCTATCATCGGAATGGGACTTCCAAACCACATGTAAAATAGAACTAGTCCAAGGAGAGCAAGAGAAGCTACCATTAATCCAGTTACAGTTCCGCCCCTGAACGCAAGTTTCAGGGCAGGATTCAATCCTTTCTTCGCTTCAATTGCAGTTCTGACATTGGCTCTTACAGATATACTCATTCCTATCAGACCTGCAACGGCCGATCCAATAGCACCTACAAGGAAACCAATAGTCAACTTCCAGGCATCGCTCAAGCCAGATGCAAAATAGAATGCAACGAATATTATTACCGCTAAAACTGCTGCAAATATGAATATGTTCGTGTATTGCCTCCGCATGAATGCATTGGCGCCCTGTCTTATGGACAGAGAAATTTTCGCAGGTATCTGTTCAGTAACTGGAATTCGTAGAAGCAAGAAGCTCTGCAGGGCAGCATAGGCTAAGCCGATCAGTGTAGTAGCCAGTATGAACAGCTCCCAGCCGAATAGATTTGATGCCATCTCCCCCGAATTTTCATATCGTTATTAATGTTTACTTCATATTTTTTCTAAAAAAATGGCTATAAGCCGAGTCAACCAGCAATATAGCTTAGTGGGGAACCTGAAAAAAATTAAGTAAATGATTGAAAAACTACAGAGAAGAAGGTGTTCTTATCTTATTTCTATCGATCTTCATTCCCCTCGGAGTGACAATGAGGTATCTATTCCCAAGAGCCACTACGTCTCCTCCATTGTCTCCAGCTGATCTCTTCAGTTCGCTCACTATCCGCCTCATCTGAAGTTCGTCGGATTGAATGGCCGCATAATCCAGTATCAGTAAATCCCCGTTCAACACTATCTCTGAAAACTGAGGAACTTCTTCAAATTTTACTAATTCTCCTACCTTGACAGACGTGCCAGCTCCTGGCTCATCTGTGTATTGATATTCATTGAGATCTATGAACTTTCGTGGCTCTTTTGGAGGTCTATCCGTTCTGATAACGGTCTTTTTTCTGAATGTCATTGGCATCGGTGTTCACCTGCAAATAAATATATTTCGCCTTAATTAATATTTTCCTAATAATTTCGTGCTCTCGGAGTGCACTATTGTATAACTCTTACAAATTTAAGATTCATTGAGTTTATCTTATTTCTACCAAGTCAGCATGAAATTCTTTGGCCTAACTACCAATGGAAAAATATTTTTGTCTGCAGGGATAACCCTTTACCCGGCTTAGCTCAGTTGGTAGAGCGGTGGACTGTAGAGGGACAGCGCTGTGGCGCAACCGCCGCCATCCACAGGTCGCTGGTTCAAATCCGGCAGCCGGGATCCGTAGAATATGATAAGTTCAATTCCAACTTTTTAGATGGGAAGGAGACAAAAAATCTGTAACACCTATTTTGGCAATTAGAAGCTGGAAAGGAGCAGATGCGCACCTCAGTTTGTGGATCTAATAGATCTCACAACTGTGATTTTGTTCGGTTACATAATGTACTTCTGGAAAAATGCCACATGCCGTGCCAATGCTACTTGCCAGCTCCTCACTGACCGCTTTCACTGCATCGAATGTTGGTGGTGGGAGGGCCTCCACGATAACAAAGGCATTTCTGGTATCCTCAGTGAGCTTTGTCTTCTCAGATTCTCTCCAGTTCCACTTCGCGCATACAACTTCATCCCCAGAAACGTACACGATCTCCCCCTTACTTACCTTAGTCTCTTCCTTTGATCCGAGTTGAGTGTACTTTTCACTTCCTTCTGAGTACTTTAGGAGTATGTCTCCCTTCATTTTGTCTATATCTTCACCACCACACGGCATATGGTACTTCAACGAGATATAATTATAGGAGTCCACAAGTTTGTTAATGTGAGGAATAGAGTCACCCTTGATCACTCTTCTAGCAATTGCTTCGCTCGAACACTCGAATTTTGTCGGTTCAACTCCGAAAGAGGAGTAAGCTCTTCTCCATTCCTTGAAGTATGGTACAGAACCCAGTCACTCATTCACAAACTCCTGTCTATTACTCTCTTCAGCAGACTTGATTTTTTGAAGGAGCTCTTCGTCTGTGCCAACGTTATTGACTCCTTTACATACGACAACTCCGCACATAAAATTTGGAAACTTCTTGAAAATTTGCTCATCTATCTTGAATTTCATCGCGTTCGATTTCCCCAAATGCAATGGATAGATAACGATATCACTTCTAAAAACTGCTATAAACTGAGCTCGCCTTGAAATCACTCAAAGAGAAAATACTCGCAACCATCGTGCTCGTTTCAATTTCGTGCCTACCTTCTGGATCTAATTATGCTAATTCCCACTGCAGCAAATAATATAATCACAACTATAAGGTAGATCAGAGATGAGGGACTTGAATTCCTGGAGAGGCTTGTGACCGGAATGTGAGTCGCATTATTGGAAGTTACCGTCACGTTGGTGGTATAAGATTTGTAACCCTGGGCAGATATTTCTACGGAATAATTTCCTGGTATGAGCGAGATATTGTATTGGCCATTAATTGGTTTATACATCATTCCATTTACATAGATCGAAGCGTTAGCCGGGACAATGCTACCCACAATTGACCCATTAATGATAGAGAAGGTAACGTAATTCAAAGTTGACTCACCATTAACAGTCACCGATCCCTGTGAAGGAGAAGAAGCATAGTCGCTAGAGGTGGCAATCGTGAAATCGTAGGTGCCATTTGTGACATCAAAAATGACAGTATCATTTGTTGAATTCTTCTCGTATGCCCCGATGAGGTTTACGGACCAGCTTGAACCTTTCGGTAAACCCGACTCAACAAAAGACATCCTGAAAAGAATAGGATTAAAGGAGATCTTGATCGTAAGAGAGCTGCCGTTAACAATCATAGATCCAGATTCATTACGATTCAGGTAGTTCTTGTCTGAGGAATAGATTGAATAATCATATGTCCCATTTGGCAGGTAAAGGTTGTAATAATCAAGATTCCTTACTATCACAGGAGCTATACCCGTGATGTTCAGGTCCCATTGGCTGGACGAAGGTAGACCATTTTCCAAGAATTCGACTCTATAGACGTCTTTTGTAATTTTGGATTGCTTTCCAGCACTTAGCGTGACGTTTCCAAGATATGTGGAGATTCCGGTGGCATAATCGTACAAACTAACTGAATAAGTTCCAGGGAACAACGTCACATTAACAATATAATCTGAGAACTCGGTTAAGTTGGTGTCATTAACAAATAGAGCTCCATCTTTGATGGACGATACTATCATGAGTGAAGAAAGCTCGCCTGAAGAGTAAATCAATCCTAGAGGGCTGGGCCCGGGTGACATACTTGATTCAGGTTGACCGTCAGTAGGATTGTGCACTCTGGAGCTGTTAAAGTTGTAGACGCGCTCTAGGGTGTCGCTTCCAAAGTTGTACGCATTCTGTATGGCCTGATAGTTGTTCCCATTATAGTAGTCCAGCATCAGGTACAGGGATGAGTTGACGTCCGAGGTCTGGCTACCATTTCCAGGTCCTCCCATAACCAGTTCTGCATCATAGTATGCGCCAGATGGGTTGTAAGCTGCACCATCAACGTAAAAATAAGGGACTGCGCCTGACTTTGTCACAAAGTGAAAGATCGCTTTATCATACGCGATCCATCCATGACCGTCATTGTAAAGAAACACGACTTCGGGAATTCCAAGCGAACTTACGGTCGCATTCATTTTTAGGTAGATCGTGGTAGGGTACCTCAGAGAAATATTGTTGCCACTGGATGAGTTTGAAGCAAAATCAAAGTAAAAATAGGAGTTTCCTGCACTTGATACGGTACCGTTTCCAAGGACGGTGGAGTTGAACATATTTGCATTTGAGCTCGAAAGGTTCCAGATATTGTCTAGGAAAGACGCTTCATTATTCGAAGTGTTGAGATATAAGACATCTTGAACCCAATAAACGTAACTCTTTCCCTCGTATGAAAATACCATGTTCAGATTGAGTTGGAAAGTCACGTTACCGAGAACAAAACGTGAAGAGTTGTACGTTTTTAAGGAGTTTACATCTATCACCCCGAGGAACGATTCCGACGAGTAATTGTAAGGAACTCCGTTCAATCCTAACCCATAGTCAGCAATACCCATTGGAGCAGGCTCGTTAATATAGCTGAGGTAAGGATTAACCTGGGAGTTTTGATGATTTGATTCGAGTTTGGGATTCGTTACTTCGGGCGATTGCAGATGAGGAGAGGTGTTGCTGGGTGTTGAGATGTTAGTAACAACTGCGAGTGTCGAAGAGGTAATCAAGATAACTAGGACAATTACTGAGATCTCTCTAGAGTGGCTCTTCAATTTCCTCATCTTTTAGAAAACTTAAGCAAACTAAGAGATATATTACTTGTCTCACGGCCATTTTCACCGAGACTTCGTGATAATCTTTCCGCTACACGTTATTCTTGTCAGGTTTTCCTTAACCGATTTCCGGTACAATAATCGATGAATTGGTAAGAATTACTAGAATGACCTGTTTGTATAATTGGGTGGTTCGCTCAAGAGCATTACGTTATGAGGATGACTCTCACTCATTCCAGCCTGTGTGATTACGACGAACTTCCCGTTCTCCCTCAGCTTTGAAATTGTCGAAGATCCGGTGTAGCCCATCCCTGATTTAAGTCCACCTATTAGCTGGAATATCTCTTCTGCAACTTTTCCCTTATATGGTACTGCACCTTCAACTCCCTCTGGCACAAACTTCCCTGAGCCCAACTTACCATATCTGTCGCTCTCTCCGCCCATTACTGCCCCCAGAGATCCCATTCCCCTGTAGGTCTTGTATCTCCTTCCTGAAATGTTAACTTCCGTTCCTGGAGCTTCATCGGTCCCCGCCAACAGTGAGCCGAGCATAACTGAACTTGCGCCCGCTGCAATAGCCTTCACAATATCGCCGGAGTACCTGATTCCACCATCGGCAATAACTGGGATGCCGTACCTTTCTGCAACCTCAGATGCTTGAGCCACCGCGGTTAACTGGGGAACTCCTATTCCGGCAACTATCCTGGTTGTACAGATTGAACCTGGCCCAACTCCGGTTCGTATTCCGTCGACTCCAACCGAGATCAGGTCTTCTGCTGCTTGCGAAGTGGCTATATTCCCTGCGATAATATCTATCTCTATTTCCTTCCTCATCTTCTTGACCGAATCTATTAAATTGAGATTGTGTCCGTGAGCGCTGTCTACGACGATCACATCCGCCCCCGCGTCCTGTAGAATTTTGGCCCTCTCCAGGTCAAACGCTCCCACGGCAGCCCCAACCAGGAGTTTGCCTTCTTCATCTCTGGCTGCAAGAGGGTCTTGTTCCCGTTTCATTATATCTTTTGCAGTGATCAGGCCGACCAGATTGCCGGAATCGTCGACGAGTGGGAGTTTCTCTATCTTCTTCTGATTCATTATGCTCAGCGCCTGTTCCACAGTGAGATTTCCGTTGCCTGTGATAACTTCCTTGGTCATTACTTCTCGAACTTTCTGGACTCCTCCTTTGAGGAATCTGATGTCCCTGTTTGTCAAGATTCCTACTAATTTCTTGTCTACAATAACTGGAAGACCCGCAATTTTCTTTTCCTTCATCAATTTGATGGCCTCCTGCACGGATGTATCAGGATCTATGGTGTAGAGGTCCCTTATGATTAGGGACTCCTCCCTCTTCACTTTCTTGATCATTTCCGCTTGAATTTCTCTCTTGTTGTTTCTGTGGATTATTCCTATACCACCTAACCTTGCGAGTGCAATCGCCATATCTGCCTCGGAGACCGTGTCCATGGGAGAGGATACTATTGGGATGTTCAGTTTGATGTTCCTCGTTAGAGAGGATTCAACGTTCACTCCAGCGGGTTCCACCCTGCTAGGGCCTGGAATTAGAAGAACATCATCGTAAGTATAACCCATCTTGGCTTCTTCGAGTTTTGATATAAACATATACCCCTAACATATGTGATAATAAAATGTTATCCAAATATAGCTGGACAGAGCATTATTCTACACAGATTACAGACTTCGAGTTTTAGTTGCGAAAACGAGTGCGTAACAGAACTGGCGGGTCGAGTTGATACATAATTGGAAAGTTACCAGACGATAAAATTTGAGCTTGTTTTGGAATCGAAAAACATCATCTCCAACCTCTGAGAATCTGACTTGATATTGATAAGTGATTGCATTATTGTTTTTTCTTGTTGAGACATAAAACAAATAAGAAGAATGGTACAAAAAGACTGATTCGACCAGTAAAAAATTGGAGTTATCTTAAATGGCCTAAGTCTTTTGCTCTCCAACCGAGAATTCGATCAATCGTCTTAGCAATAGTTTCCAACATTTGCAGCTTTTGAGGGTATTTTTGCCCCTAGCCGGCAAGAATAGTTTTATATCTCGTTTCGATGGTGAATCACAGGGGAGCTCACGTACGTGGGCTGAGAGGATCGAGTAGATCGACCCAACGAACCTGACCCAGATAATACTGGCGGAGGGAATGAAATGAGTGATGAAGTAATAAAGAAAAAAACTAATTACAGCGTGTACGTAGTTGTGGGAATAGTAGTGGTTGCAGCAGCTTTGGTTTATATCGTGTATCCGGACATCGCACCATCAAGCGAGCCAACGATCACGATACTGACTTACGGATCTTTTTTCCAGAGTGGAGCTAACGTTAACCAAACGATGGATTACCTTATCGGGAATTTTGAGGCCTGGTACCACGTAAAGATCAAGATTGTAACTGCATCCGGTGACCTGTACGATCAAATCAATCAGACAAAGGGAAAGGGATACGATATTGTCATAGGACTGAACAACATTGATTCTTATCTGGCCGCCAACAGCGGACTCCTGTACCACTTCAATGTGAGCAACGAGACTTACATCAACAAATCATTATCCGAATTCATACAGTCTTCAGGCTACGTAGTGCCGTATGAATATTCGCCTCTGACAACAGATTATAATCTTTCGGGACCCCTGAGCTCGAGCATTCTGAAAAACCTATCGTATGCAGATCTTTCAAACTCCACTATCGCAAAGCAATACATAGTAGAGAATCCATCTAGCAGCATAAATGGAGAGGAATTTCTGCTCGGGCAAATCGCCTTTTACAGTGGAGTTCTTCATCAGAACTGGACGACTTTCTGGAACAATTCGAAAGGAATAGAGGTGAGTAACGGCTGGGATTCTGCCTTCAGTCTCTTTGAGAACGGCCAAAGACAGATGGTATACTCTTATGCAACGGATCCTGCCTACAACGCATACTTCAACTATTCGGCTATTGGGACTACCGCCTTCCATTACAACGGCAAGAGCTATGCCTGGATGGAAGTTTTGGGTGCAGCGATCCTAAATTCTTCAACTCACAAGAGCATTGACGAGAAATTTGTAAACTGGCTTCTTGGAGCCAATGTGCAGAGTCTCATACCTCTCAATGAATGGACATACCCAGCCAATTCAAATGTCTCCCTCCCTTCCGTTTACGAGGTGAACCCACCGATATCATCCTACATCCCCCTGAATTCATACCTCAACATGACTAGTGCCGCAAACAATATTGGAGCCTGGACCCTTGAGTGGAATTCGATCGAAGGTTAGTGGATCAATTTCGCTGGTGTATGTTAGCGGTTACGTCATAGTGGTAGCACTGATTCCACTCTTCTTTTTGATTTATTACTCCTTTCACGTTTCATTTTCAAGAGTGTTCGTGCAGGTACTCCTTGCGTCTGTTAAGCAATCTGTAGTTCAGGCTACGGTCTCAACTGCAGTATCTCTACCAATGGGTCTCTTCTTTGGAACTCTTCTCATAATCTACAGCGGAAGAATGAAAAGTACGTTGATCTCGCTTCTCTTGGTGACCTATGTTCTGCCGGGGATCATAATGTCACTTGGGATCATATCCCTCTTTGGATTCTCTTCCAGGTTTTGGGAGATAATCTACGGCAACGTCATCTATAATGCCCCTATGATAGCTGTTCTGGCATTTTCAACCGGTTACTCAACCAACATAAGGGAGGTATACTCGGCCCGGACCCTTGGGGCTAGCGACGCTCAGATTGTAACAAGATTTTATCTTCCCAATACTCTTCGAGGGGGCTTACTCGGTGGAATTTTTACATTTATACTATCGTTTGAGGGATTCAGTCTTCCATTGATAATAGGAGGTCCATCATTCTCGACAATGGAGGTCATGATCTATGAGTTCAAGGACGTTTTTCCAACCTTCGCTCGTTTTCCATTCTCTACTGCTTCTTTCCTGGGACTGTTGCAGATTCTGATCTTAGTAACTCCGCTTTATGCATATCTCTCGATCAGGTCGAATGCCCAGAGGAATGATTCCACTCTCCCCCCACCATTGAGACGTTACAACAATGTAGCGCTTGTGGGTCTCGTGGCTTTCACTGCATTTATCATGCTGCCTCTCTTTGAAATGTTTTTTAGATATCCTATCTGGGAGCTTAGTGCATTGGAGCTTGCCAACAGACTGCAGCTTCCCATTTCGGTCCTTTTGACAAATACTATTTTGTTCGCGTTTGTTAGTACATTCTTTGCATTCCTGATATCGATATTTCTGACCACATATCGGTTGTCGGTGAGGAATCAATTTTTTGTACTGTTGCCCCTGATATTTTCTCCCGTGACTCTCGCACTTTCATACTACCTCGTCTACGGAGAATACTTGATTACAGCTGCCTTGATCACTTTGATTTTCACAGTTATTGTTGTCCCAATGAATCTGAGAATGATGGGACAGGCTGTCGAGACCATTTCTCCATCTGAGACCTATTCTTCAAGACTACTGGGGGAATCTGCAATAGCTGCTTTCTTTAAAGTTCAACTGCCAAGAATTAGGTGGGAAATTTCAACTGTGCTTTCCCTTATGTTCATCACAGTTATGGGCGAATTTTCCTCCATAGTGACTGTCTACACTCCCTCAACGGAGACAATAACGATTGGGATCTACAAACTTCTTCTCCTCAGGGATTTCAAAGATACGTATTTTCTGACAGAAATATTCCTGATTGTAATATTTATGTCCTCTTTCATCATCAACCAGTTTGGGAAGAGTGGTGCTCTTGGACAAACTTAAGTTGGAAGGCATCTCCTTGAAAATTGGCGGGGAGATCATTCTCGACAATGTCAGCCTTACACTAAAGAACAAGGAGATCAAAGTCATACTGGGTGCGTCTGGGAGTGGCAAGACTAGTATTCTGAACTCAATCGCTGGTATCATACCACCCGACAGCGGTTCAATAGTTAAGGATGGAAAGGACATCACTACCTTGAACACAAACAAGAGAAACATTGGATTTGTTTTCCAGGATCTAGGGTTGTTCTATTCAATGACCGTTGCCGAAAACATTGCTTATGGACTCAGACTGAGATTGAAAGACGTTCATGAAATCAACAGAAAGGTTATAGAGATCAGCAAGACCCTGTCCATAGAAGAACATCTTCGTAAGTATCCGGCTCAACTCAGCGGAGGAGAGAAACAATTGGTGTCGCTCGCTCGAACGTTGATAACAGGACCAGACTTGCTACTGATGGATGAACCGCTTTCGTCCTTGGATTCGTTTCTGAGAAATTCGATGAGATGGTACATCAAGGACATTCATGAGAAGTTTGGCGTTTCTATCCTTTACGTCACCCACGACCTCGCAGACGCAGAAATACTGGCCGACTCTATTGCTGTTCTGAGTCAAGGGTCAATACTTGATGATGGAAATAAGGAGGAGATACTCAACAGACCAAAATCAGCAGAGATAGCCAAGATCCTTGGATACAATCTGTACACGAAAGAGGGCAGGAATTACGCAATTCATCCCTCAAAAATCAAGATAGGTGGTCAGGTCAAATCAACGATAATTTTCTTTGAACGTGGTCTGAAGAACAATTACCTGATCGAGACAGAATTCGGCAGATTCAACATTGTTACCGACGATACCCTTACAGAATCAGACAACATTTCACTTGAAAATTCTATTCCGTTGTAGTGAATTACCTTAGTGCGCAGATTTCAGTTTGATTGTAGATGGAATTTCTATAATAGGTGAAAGTCGTATCCTAACTGAAATGCTCTGTGGTTGTGACGAGGCCGGACGCGGACCCGTAATAGGCCCTATGGTTGTTGCGATGGTGTGTGGAGATCCCGAGATCATCAAACGCATTGGAGTGAGGGATTCGAAGACCCTCTCTGAAGAAACCAGAGAGAAGATGTTTGAAAGGATCATGAGTCTGGCTGTTTCCGTAAAATTCATAGTAGTCAAAGAAGAACAAATAGATGAGTCCACATACAAAAATGAACTCAATCTTTTGGAGGCTAAGACGATTGCGAGAATGATTGAGCCAGAAAATGAATACATTATAGACTGTCCAGACGTAAATGAGGAGAGATTTTCAAAACTGATGACTGAATTAAGTGGTAATCCCAAGATAGTTTCAAAGCACAAAGCAGATGTCAATTATCCCCTTGTCTCTGCGGCATCCATTATTGCAAAAGTCACGAGAGAAAAAGAGGTTCTCAAAATAAAAAACGAGATAGGCGACTTTGGATCAGGGTATCCGTCGGATGAACGAACCATATCATTCCTGAAGGACTACTTTAGAAAAAACAGAAAACTTCCTCCGCACGTACGGAGATCCTGGAAGACCGTCAAGTCAATTACATCGGATCTGTTTGAGTATTGAAAATATTTATTCTAATATCAAATGGGTTCACTAATGTCTGAAGAGCTCGAAAAATATTTTCTAACACTAAAGAATGAATCGAGCCTTCAGTACGATATTGCCAAAAGGGCAAGGGCACAGGGAAAAGATTGCGAAACCAACGTCGAGATTCCGCAGGCAGAAGACCTTGCAGGGAGAGTTCAGGCATTGACTGGAATTGAGGCCTCAGATACGATTAAAGCCCTGTCCAAGAAGTTTGACAGAGAGAGAGTTGCTATCGAGGCTGCACTTTCTGTGTCAGAAAAGTTCGATGGTCCTGATGAAGTGAAGATCGAGAAAGGGATCAGAGTTGCCCTTGCAATACTCACTGAGGGCATATTGGTAGCCCCTCTTGAGGGCATAACCGGGGTCAAGATCAAGCACAGGGACGGAGATACCTACCTTGCAATTTACTATTCCGGACCGATTAGGAGTGCTGGTGGCACCGCGCAAGCACTCAGCGTCTTTGTAGGAGATCTGCTGAGGAGAAAATTTGGGATCGGAAAGTATGTAGCAACTCGGGAAGAAGTGGAGAGGAGCAAGGAGGAGATCCCGTTATACGCAAGAGTACAGCACCTCCAATATATTCCGACCAATGAGGAAATAGTAATCGCGGTTGAGGGTTCTCCGGTTTGCATAACTGGAGAAGGCACTGAGGAAGCCGAAATAACTGGCCACAGAAATCTACCAGACATCGAGACTAACAGGTTAAGAGGAGGTATGGCTCTTGTGATTGCAGAGGGACTCATACTGAAAGGTCCAAAACTTAAGAAATATGTCAGCACTTTTGCTCTTGAAGGCTGGTCTTTTTCATCGGAGAAGAAGGAAGTAAAGGATCTCTATCCAAATTCAAATTACCTGAAAGAAATGTTGGCTGGGAGACCTGCCCTCTCCTATCCATCTAGAAAAGGAGGATTCAGGCTGCGTTATGGGCGATCGAGAAATACTGGACTAGCGGCTGTCGCAATAAATCCTGTTACAATGAAAGTTCTGGACGATTTCATTGCACTAGGAACTCAGATTAAAATGGAAAGGCCCGGCAAAGCGGGAGCTGTGGTTGCAAACTCTAACCTTGAGGGACCGACAGTCTTACTCGAATCTGGAAGTCTGATCTACCTCAAGGATATGGAGACTTTTGAGTCCAATCGAGACAAGATTTCAGAAATTGTAGACCTTGGAGAGATGATGATCTCGTTTGGGGAATTCATAGAAAATAACAAAGTACTGTTCCCAGGTGCATTCACTGAGTCTTGGTGGAAACAGATATGCCAAAAAGAGTATCTGTTCTTACCCGAGATTACGGATGAAAAGGGCGCAGTTGAAGCATCTGTCTCCCATAAAATTCCTCTACATCCTGCCTATACATATCTTTGGCACGACGTTAATGTTGAAGACATCCAACTCTTCATCGAGATTGTTGAAAACGATTCGGTCATTAAAGACGATAAACTTGAAATGCCTTCGACCGACTTCAGCAAGAGATTCTTAGCGGATCTCCTTTGTGAGTTCGAATTGACTGACAAGATCAGGATCAAGAAATACAGGAGCCTGATTGTTCCCCTAGGGATGGAGGTGAGGGACAACAAGATAATTGCGAATCGGAAAATAATCGGAGAAGACGTAATGAAGGGAATAAGTGATCTTGCGGGATTTCCCGTATATCCCAAGGGCATTACGCGAATTGGGGCAAGAATGGGACGACCCGAAAAGGCTGAAGAAAGAAAGATGAACCCTCCAGTTCATGTTCTATTCCCAATAGGAAATGTGCAGAAGAATCGGAGAGATTTGAACCAGTATGATGCACTGTCGGGTACTGAAATGCAGGTTAGACAGTGTCCTGGGTGCGGCAACGTAACCTTCACGAATATTTGCGATACCTGTGGATCACACACAACCCCTACAGACAGGACACGAGAATTCGACGTAAATATTTCGGAAACGCTGAAGAGCAAAGGGGAGTCTCTAGGCGTGACGATTCCGAAGAAGGTGAACGGAGTCAGGGGACTCACTTCGTCTCACAAGACACCTGAACCCCTAGAGAAGGGAATTCTGAGAGCCACCAGATCGATATATCCGTTCAAAGACGGAACCTGTAGATTCGATATGTCTGATGTTCCTTTAACGCACGCCGTCCTGGAAGAGATCGGACTGTCCCCTGAAAAGGCAAGAAAACTTGGCTATGAAAGAGACTACAAGGGCAAGGATCTGGTAGATTCTTCCCAGACCATAGAGATATTCCCTCAGGACATTGTTCCTAGCGTCAAAGCCGGAAACTATTTGCTCAAGGTTTCAAATTTCGTGGACGACCTGCTGCAGAAATTCTATGGCCTAGATCCATTTTACAAAACCAATACCGGAAGTGGCCTGATAGGAGCACTGGTCATAGGTCTTGCACCTCACACGTCGGGAGGCATATTGGGGCGAATTATTGGGTACACCGAAGGGGATGTGTGTTATGCGCATCCTTTTTTCCACGCGGCCAAGAGGAGGAACTGTGATGGAGATGAAGATTCCATAATGCTGCTTTTGGATGGTCTGCTGAATTTCTCCCTTGATTACCTACCCAACTCTCGAGGGAGTCTTATGGATGCTCCGCTGGTTCTATCACTTAGAATAAACCCAACAGAGATTGATAAGGAAGCTTTGAATCTCGATATTACCGGCGAATACCCCTCCGAGTTACTAGAACTCACCATGAAATTTCCAGATCCATCGGAAATAACGAAGTATGTAGTTACTGCAGGAATGAAGGTGAAGAATGGAGAGATGTTTCCAAAGTGTGAATTTACCGATGACACCTCCTCCATTAACCTTGGGACGCTGAATTCAAGCTATAAGAGCATTCCGAGCATGGAGCAGAAGCTTGATATGACTCTAGAGTTGGCCAGAAAGTTGAGGGCAGTGGACGCGTCGGATATGGCAGAGAGGATTCTCAAATCTCACTTCATTCCAGACATCATGGGAAATCTCAAAAAATTTGGCTCACAGACCTTCAGGTGTACGAGCTGCAATCGCATTTATAGAAGGTTGCCTCTAACTGGGAAGTGCAGCAAGTGCGGCACCAACTTGATAGGGACTGTGCACAGGGGAAACATCACGAAGTATCTCGACACTAGTTTCAACATCACAACCCAATACGAAGTGAGTAACTACGTAAAGCAACGCATCAGAATCATGAGAGATTCCGTGAATTCAATTTTCGAGGCAAGGGACAATAACTTCAAAACGCTGGAGGATTTCGATGATACCTAGAGTGTATTTTGTAGGAACTGCTGGATCTGGTAAATCTACCCTAGTCAATTCGTTCAAAGGGTGGTTGGAAAACAAGAGCTACGATGCAATAACGGTAAACCTGGACGCAGGTGCTGAATTTCTTCCCTACACTCCTGACATAGACATTAGGGAAAATGTGTCCCTTGAGAGTGTGATGCAGAACTACAATTTGGGACCAAACGGAGCCCAAATAGTTGCTGCAGACCTTATGGTTCAGGAAGCAGATCGAATTAAGGAGCTCATAGACTCGTACGATTCTGATTATGTGTTGATCGACACACCCGGACAGCTTGAGCTATTTGCATTCAGAGGGCCATCTACTCAACTGGTTTCCACGCTTGGAGCTGACTCCAGCGCAATGCTCTACCTCTTTGATGCAGTCCTGATGAAGCATCCTGATTCTTACGTTTCTTCTCAGTTTCTCGCAATGGGAGTGGTGACAAGGTTCTACATACCTTTCCTTGGAATTGTATCAAAATCAGACACTTTGGAACCGAAAGAGAAGGAGAGAATTATGAAATGGGACAGGAAGAAAGGTGAGCTTTTGAGCGATCTCAGGGAAGAGAAAGCCAGCTTGGATGTTCAACTCTCGGAGGCCATCCTAGAAAGCAGTCAGAGTCTTAACATACTCGGAGAGAGCATATTCTCCTCGTCCGAATCTGAAGATGGATTGGAGGACATCTACTCATTTCTTCAAAAATTATTCTATGGGTCTGACGACCTGGAAAAGCGTTAAATTCAGGACTAATTAAGAAAACTATAAATACGTCGTCAGACATACGTATGATTATGCCAAATGATTACTTTAATCAAAGTCAGAAGAATTTCATCTCTCCTGATGATGAAGAACTTGCAAAACTAGTAGAGTCCATGAAGGTGAACATCAAAATAGTAGGATGTGGCGGAGCGGGAACAAACACAATAAACCGCTGCGCAAAGTCCGGTATTTTTGGTGCCGATCTAGTTGCTATGAACACGGATGCTCCGCATTTGCTCACTGTTCAGGCAAACAGGAAGATATTAGTAGGAAAGAGAACGACAAGAGGACTAGGAGCGGGGGCTATTCCGCAGGTCGGAGAGGAAGCAGCTAGAGAAGACCTTGATGACATCAATTCAGCTCTCGGAAACTCAGAAATAGTGTTTATAACGTCTGGAATGGGGGGAGGAACCGGAACGGGCGTTGCGCCAGTGGTCGCTGAGGTCGCGAAACGCCAAAAATCCTTGGTCATAAGCATCGTTACTTTACCCTTCTCAGCAGAGGGAAGAGTTAGGATGGACAACGCAATATATGGAGTAGAAAAGCTCAAGAGAGTTTCAGATACTACAATTGTGATACCGAACGATAAACTGTTGGAACTGGTACCGAGACTTCCCTTGGACCAGGCTTTCAAAGTGGCAGACGAGATACTGATGGAAGCTCTAAAGGGACTCACCGAAATTATTACAAGACCGGGTCTTGTGAATCTAGACTATTCGGATATTCAAACTGTGATGAAAGAGGGAGGTGTCGCCATGATTGGAATTGGAGAAAGTACTGGCGGGAAGGCAACTGTTGAAGAGGCAGTAACAGAAGCTATAACGTCTCCTTTGATTGAAGCAGATATCTCAACCACCAAGGGCGCATTGGTCAGAATTGTTGGTGGAGAGGATATGACGGTATCACAGGCAGAAACGGCCGTAAGAATGGTTCAAGAGAGGGTAAACCCCATGGCGAGAATAGTATGGGGAGCGTCAGTGGATCCAACTCTGGTTGGTGAATTCAAGGTACTTGTCGTTCTTACAGGTGTTAACTCTCCTTACTTCCTAAGCGCCTCTAAAGGAGTCAGCTTTAAAGGAGCTAAGGGTTTGGATGCAGAAATAGACTCGGTGATGTAGAAATGGAGAAGAAAGGATTCAGACTGGCTTCCGGTCTGTTTGGATTGCTTGCTTCGATCCTGCTGGTAGTGTATCTATTCCAAGCCGCACACGGAACAATGCAGGCAGTACTGTTTACGTCCTTTGCCTTACTGGCGTATTCACTCGCTTCCTACCTACTGCTGTCCAACTCTGCAAACAAGACCGTTCGGGTGATTCCGTTCGTCTATCTTGGAGCAGGGTTAGCAATGATATATGCAGTCGTCGTACTGGCTGGAGGATCAAACATGTTCCTCTATCTGGCTGTTACCACCGCGGTAATTGCCGGAATCAGCTATCTGTACGCAGCATATGCAACTGGCTACCACAGGAACGTTAGCAAATTGGGTCTAAAGACCCATTAATTTTTTTATTTTTTTCCAAAATTTCTTTTTTAGGTCTCTAATTCTTAATATAGTATTTTTCTATGAACCGACGTGAAAGAAAGGGTATTTGTCTTTGCAGCACTGCCTTATGTAAACAGCAGCCTGCATCTCGGACACATTGCCGGTGCCTACCTTCCATACGATGTGTTTAGGAGATTCTTGAAACTGAGGGGATATGAGGTAATTTCGTCATCTGGGAGCGACGAACATGGCACCCCCGTGACGGTAAGGGCAATAAGGGAAGGAATACCTCCTCAAGATATCGTTGAAAAGTTCCATAAGATAAACCTAGAAATATTCAAAAAAATGAACATAGAGTTTGATGCATACATCGAAACTTCTTCCAAACTGCACAAGGAAATAACATCAAAATTCCTGAAGACGTTGAATGGCAATGGGTACATCTATGAAGCAGAAATGATACAGCCCTTCTGCGTACACGAAAACATTTTCCTTGCGGATAGGTACGTAAAAGGAAAGTGTCCACACTGCGGTTACGAGTCCGCAACTGGTGACCAGTGCGAAAATTGTGGGAGAACCATGGAACCAGGTGAGTTGATCGACCCGGTCTGCATCTTTGATCAATCGACGCCAGAATTCAGAAAAACCAAACACCTCTTCTTCAAGCTGACCAGTTTTCAGGACCAGCTTCTCAAGTATATTGAATCTAAAGAGTCGTGGAGACAGAACGTTCTCAGTTTCTCTAAGAACTTCATATCTAATGGCCTGAAGGATAGACCCATAACCAGGGACCTGAACTGGGGAGTTGAGGCCCCATTTGAGGGTTATGAGAACAAGAGAATTTACGTCTGGATTGAGGCTCTTATAGGATACGTGACAGGAGTGGCATCAGTGCTAGGGAGTCCCGAGGACGCGTACACCCTTTGGAACAATCCCGACCTGAAATACTACCACTTCGTTGGTAAGGACAACATTGTCTTCCATTCAATAATCTGGCCAGGGATGCTGATGGCTCACGGGAACATGACCCTTCCATATGTCGTTGCTGCAAATGAGTTCCTCAATTTCAAGGGTGAGAAGTTTTCTAAGAGCAAAGGTACAGGTTTTTCGATGTTACAGATGCTAGAGAAATACAACTCTGAATTCATAAGATTTGGAGTTCTCTACAATTTGCCCGAGGAGCACGATTCTGACTTTTCGGTCGAAGATTTTGAAAATAGAGTCAACACGGAGTTAATAGATAAGTTTGGCAATTTTGTCAATAGAGCGCTGACGCTGGCATTCAGGCGAGGCCCAATTACATTTGACCAAATCGCACAGAACGAGCTTGATCAGGAAGCGGAGAATAGGATCAGAAGTTCAATATCAGATATCATCGCGCAAATGGACGGGGTGCACATAAGAAATGCCTTCAGAACTTGGCTTGACCTTGCTTACTACGGGAACACATACATCACAAACAGGAAACCTTGGGATGCTTGTAAGAAGGACGACGCTAACTGCAATGCGGCAATCTATACTGGAGTGAAGTTAGTCTACGCACTGGCGGTTACTGGCCAGATATTCCTGCCAGAAACAGCGAAGAAGATACTCTCGTGGCTGGGATACGAAGATCCGATAGAATTGAAGGAAGACCTCAATTTCCCGGTATCGAAGCTCACAGAAAAACCAGAAAGGTTATTCGAGAAGATCGTCAATAAGGAACTCAATCTAAGACTTCAGGTCGCAAGAATTGAAGATGTCAGCGACCATCCAGACGCAGAGAAATTGTACCTATTAGACCTAGATCTAGGCGACAGCAAGAGAAGAATTGTTAGCGGAATCAAGAACAGTTACACAAAGGATTCGTTGAAAGGGAAGAAAATCGTAGTTGTTACGAACCTCAAACCTGCAGTGATTAGGGGACAGACGTCGAACGGAATGTTGCTTGCTGCTGAAGACGAGAATGGAATTCATTTGGTTTTAGCACCAAATTCAACTACATCGGGAGAAGAGGTCAAGATTGGAGATTTATTGACTAATGCAACAGAGATTTCAATTGAAGAGTTCAGGAAGTTTTCGATCAAAACCATAAAGAGGGATTCAAACGTCGTACCTGCGTTATTTCACGAAGACAAACCATTGTTCCTGGAGATACAGAGCGGGAGACTCTTTCTTGACGGATCGCCCAAAGAGGGTCTGAAGATAAAATGAGAGGAGATGTGCACATCCATTCGAAGTACTCCCCGGACTCGAAACTCGAGCCGGATCAGATTGTTGAGACTGCAAAGAGCAAGGGCCTGGATTTCATTGCGATTTCTGACCACAATAGGTTTGTTGAACACAAATTGGACTTCCTCTTAATAAATGGGGAAGAAGTTTCGTCTGCAGATGGACACATCCTTGCCCTTTTTATTAATGGAGAGATTCCTGCAGGGTTGTCTCAGGAAGAAACGGTCGATGCTATCCACGACAAGAATGGAATCGCAATATGCGCACATCCATTCAGAAGTGTAAACGGCATTGGTGCAAAATTTAGGAACGTCTATGATGCCTTGGAAACAAAAAACGGTCGATGCAGGCTGGAATGCAACACTAAAGGGCAGAATCTTGCTGCAGAGTTGAAAAGACCGATCACTGCGGGTAGCGACTCACACGTATACGACGAAATAGGTAGAGTGTACATGGAAGTTGATGCATCAGACACTGAATCGTTGAGAAAGGGGATTCTCTCAGGGAGTGCAAGAACGAGGGGAAATGACCTAACTTCTTTAGGTCAACTAAAACTATACGTAAAGCTTGGCAAGGACTATTCCGCTCGCGGATTCAAGAAGATCTAAGTAAAGAGGTCCAATTGAGTGGGAAACTAAATGAGAAGATGACGACAGGGCCCACAGAATTTTAGCGCTTGGGACCTAAATGAATTTAGAAACTCTATCACCAAGAAAATCTATCTCGTCTCTTACTCTGTCGTTGTACTTATGTACCTGTACTGCCAGGATATAACTTTTCCCCAGGGATTTAACCACAATCCTGCTACCATTGCTGAGCTCAACGTTCAGTTGCTTGAAATTATGTCCTGATCCTTTCGCTAATTCGTGTGCTCCCTCGTATGTGATGCTAACGAGCGGCGCGAGAGATTCAAAATCGGTTTTGTCCGTGAAAGTACTGGCGATGGGAATACCAAAGTTGGACATCACGAATGTGCTCTCGACATAGGGTTTCTTGGAATATTCCCGAAGGATTCCATTCAACTCTTCTGCCGACATTGCGTAACGCCATTCTCTCCTTTGATATAAATTTTTAAAGGTTTAAAGTTAGATGTAAAATTTTTCCACTATTCAATATTGTTGTCCAAAAGTTCTATCTCGTGCGCTCTCAACAGTCCTAGATAGAGCGACGACATTTGTGCGATAACAGCATTCTTAACATATCCATCAGCAGTACTGCAGTCATAAGGGAAACCTCCTATATTTAAGGCATCTTTGGGGGAACCTTGACTTAAGAATGAAACTGGGACTGTATTTGCATCCGCTTTTGAAGTGTGTTCCTTTCCTCCTTCTACACTTACTATATTCGCCTCCAGACCGGCATTTGTCTTAAGGTTAGTAAGGAAGTAGTTTGCGAGACCGGCAGAAAGCTCATCATAGAAGATAACCGGGGAACGCCCTGAGAGTCTTAGAGCAATTTGCTTTGATACATTTTCACTCGTAATTTCTGACGGTGCATTCTGTTCCAGAAATGATTCCAGGTCTGTGCTTTCGAAGCCGCGTCCAAAGAGGGTCAACATGCACCCCAGTATTTCCGGTAGAAGGAACCTTGCAGCGTATCCTTTTGGAAGAGGGATATAATCCCACCCTTTCGATCTAGCAACCGATTTGATCGCACCCCCTGAAGAAATGACTATGCCCTTATTGGTTGTCTCTTTAAGAGCGGCAATGGCTCCCCTGACCTCTCCGCTATAAGTGATTAAACAATTCGTCTCGTCTGGAGAAAGTGAAAAAGGGTTCCTGATCTTGATTCTTTCCCCTCCGATAATGTCTCTGGCCATTTCTGCAAAAATTAAGGGGGTTCCGATAGCGCTAATCGCCACCGAGTCCAGCTTTCTTCCGACGTTACAAGTCATAAATCGGTTGGGAGTTTGACGTATCCAACTAAAAGGAGGAGTGTCGTCCATCTGGATAACGAATTCATCGTCGAGAATGGTTTCCACTTTACCTCATAAATACAAGGTAATTAATCTGGTCTGAAAGCAAACTTTTATTTCTTATTATGTTTAGGAGTTAGATGGAGATATCAATTCTCGTAACAGTCAAAAATGATCTCGAAAACACGCAACTACTCATCTCTACTCTTAAATCCCTTGATAAAGACTTCGAGATAGTGGTCGTTGACGCTTACTCCACTGACGGGACTTTTGAGTATCTCCAGTCTGAAACTAAAGACATAAATCTCGTCCTAGGAAGAAAAAAGGGGAACAGAGCTATTGGAAGGAATGAATGTATTAGGCTGGCTCAAGGGAAGAAATTCGTATTCCTAGACTCTGACACAGAAATTACAAATAGCTGGGCGACCACACTCAAGAGGAGCATGAACAGAGATATTGTCGCTGGCAGGATTGTGCAGACGCCTAACTCGAGGTGGTCTGACCTTGACAGGGTACCAATGCTCTATATGGGAAAAGACGTTACTTTCCCTTCCAACAATCTTATGTACAGCCGAGCTGTGATTGAAAAGATAGGCACTTTCGATGAAGCCTTTAACACCGCTGAGGACATTGACCTGAATATCCGTGCTATTAACGGTGGGTTCGAGATCTTCTATGACGAGAACTTGATTGTTTCCCATCACCCAAGAGAGACCTATTCGTCCCTATTCAGACAGAGCTACGGTGATGGAATTGGCAGACGACTGATTTTGAAGAAACACGGACTCAAGAGCAACTTCAACAAAACAAATTTGAAAAAACATCCTATCATTGAGACTTCAAGGCTTGCATTTGGAATGCTTGGATATGTGTTTGGGGGCTCAAATTGATCTCATACATAATTCCAGCCCTCAATGAAGAGGATAGTATAGGCAAGGTCATCAATGCCATAAGAGCCGTGGACAAAGAAGGGGAAATAATTGTCGTGGATTCGGACTCGAAGGACAAGACGGCTGAAATTGCCAATTCCTTAGGAGCTATCGTTGTCAATGAGAGCGAGCTGGGTTACGGAAAAGCGTACAGGAAGGGTTTTTCGATTGCTACGGGTGATATCATAGCAACGCTCGATGCCGACGGCACTTACCCGCCGAATGAAATCGCACACATGAGCGAGTACTTGAAGAACGGTTATGATTTTGTTTCAGGAGAGCGACTTTCCAATTCCTCGAGGGACGCTATGAGCCTTCAGCACTTGATAGGAAACAAGGTCCTGAACATTTTCACCAAAGTGCTCTTTATGGTGGACATAAATGACAGCCAGTCTGGAATGTGGGTCTTTAAGAAAGAAATATTAAAGTCTATCGAGCCGAGAGGTTGGGGTATGGAGTTCTCAGAAGAAATCAAGATTAGGGCAGCTACGAGTTTCCGTTACAAGGAACATTCAATCAATTATGCGAGGAGGATGGGGGAGAAGAAACTTCGCCCCTGGAAGGACGGAACTGCCAATCTACTCTTTCTCATCAGGCTCAGACTCAGGTCCGGAATCAGGACCAAGTCATTCAGACATTCTCGATCCTAGGCGCTATGAGGAAAGTCACTTTACCCTTCCCATTCATTATTGGAGCTTCCATTCTGAGAGGATAATCGTTCCCGATTGCTATTGACACTTCCTGCGTGCTCTCAAGCGCTCTTAGGAACTTAGTCAGATATTCCAGTGCAAACGAACTTCTGGAGTCAGAACTGAAAATGAATTCCTTGGCTAGACTCTTGGGAATTGTCATTTCTGTTGTCTCTGAGTCGGTCTCGCCTTTCGCGGAGATCTTCAGTTCATCGCTCTTGATGTTGAATGTTACCACCTCAGATATGCCTTCGGCTGCCTTTATTCCCTGAGCCAGTAGGTCGAGGTCAGTGACTACCTTGTCCGGTGGTTCTATTGTTGGAATCTTAGGCGTCGTCAAGGCAGACGGGTCTATTATGGGAATTCCCGCCGATAGATTTCCTAGCTTCATCAAAATCTTCTTGCCGTCATACTTGAAATCTATGATCTCTGTTGCGGCAGTGAGCTTCAGAAAGTTTCTCATCTTCTCTATGTCGAGGCCCAAGCTGTCTTCTCCGTTGACGTCAAACTCTTGAAACGCCTCCCTCTTTACTTCTACTGAAATCATTGCGACTCTTGCTGGATCCATAACTTTTGCGGATATTCCATCCGGTTTGAAATCTACTCTCGCTTCTTGAACGAGTGTCAGAATTATATTCGAAAATTCTCTTATAGTCTTGGCGTCGACCTTAATCTGAAGCATAATTACCGAGAGTTAAAAAATTACGTGTTTTTAAGCTTTTCCTTGAGTGGCTAACTTAATTTGCAATGAATCTTAAAGATAGCTTACACTACCTTTGACTCTTTCAAAAATCTGGGTTGAATTTGATTTTATGTAAAGTTTACCTTATTGCTCTTTTGTCGTCTGCTCAGAGTATCCACATCGACCGCAGGTTAGTCGGTCTTCGTGTTGTGCTAAGAAGACTCCAGGACCGCACTTTGGACAGAATTTTCCCTTTCGCACTAGTTCTCCATCTTCCACTTTGTACATCTCACGCTTTTGCATTCTGTTCTCCTTCCTTTGATTTCAGACCGTTTCTAATAAGCAAGAAATCGGGTTCTAAGGCCATCGCGTCTTCCTTTGACTTGTAGATCTT
>JAMCQR010000039.1 GCA_023379555.1 Thermoplasmatota archaeon
TGGGTACAATCACATACGGAGTTCTCAAGTTCAAGTCATTTGCAATCATTCAGCTTGGAGTTCTACTGTTGATACTCTCTCCGTTCGGGAGAATTTTCATTCAGGTTTTGATCTATGCAAGGGAGAGGGACAGAAAATTCATGGTCATTGCAGCAACGGTATTCGCGGTACTCCTGTTCTCCCTATATCTGTCAAAATATATTCACTAAATAGATCAATAAATGTTCTCGATCAGACTAGCTGAGATTTGGGTAGAGTAGCAGATCCAGATAGGCAATCCCGCGTGGAGTTATCTCCTATAACTTTTTCCCATATATCGACTGGATTCCTCTCATTCCAAGGCTAGTATAGAACTTGTGTCCAAGCAGGTTCTCAGTTGGAAATTCCACTGTGATCATGCCGCATCCCTTTCCCTTCTCCTTCACAACCAAGGCATCCAGCAACTTCCTGCCAAGTCCGCTCTTCCTGAATTCTGGCAGGAGATAAATCTCAGTTATCCTCAGTTCCTTGTCTGGCATGTAGAAGGGTCTGTCTATGATTTCTCCCATTATCGCCCCCACAATCTTTCCATTGTAATCTGCGACAAGAACGTCTCTGGTCTCAAGCTTTATCGCGCTCTCGAGATATGCGGTTACATTCTTTTCAAGGTCCGGAGAAACGTTGAAAAGTGGGTCGTGCTCGGAGTTGAACTTCTTTAGTCTCATTACCAGGTTTGTCGCATCCTTGAGATCTTCTCTTTTTAGTTCCCTGATTTTGATTTCTTCCATGTTCATTTCACCTTCTTTATAAGATTCTCATCCATCATTTTTTCTATCATTTCCCTGTTGCTGGAGATAATTTTCTTGGCCCGTTCGTAGTATTCCTTCTTGCTCATTTTTACTCTCGCCAGATTCTCCTTGACGCCTTCCTCCGCTATTGCAGCCGCTATCCTTGGAAACACTTCCCATTCTTGCATTGTTGGAAGGATGTAGTCTTCCGTGAGTCCTTTCTCCTCTGCAAACAGAGCGAGCTCTCTTGACGCCCTGACGATCATAGGTTCACTTATCTTCCTGACCCTAGCATCCAGCGCTCCCCTGAAAACTCCAGGAAACACCAGACTATTGTTGACTTGGTTTGGAAAATCCGACCTTCCGGTTCCAACGATCTCTGCGCCATTCTCCTTCGCCTCGCTAGGCCATATTTCAGGCACCGGGTTTGCAAGTGCAAACACAATTGCCCTCTTTTCCATCTTCTTGATCCACTCGCCCTTTATGGTACCAGGTCCTGGTTTCGATGCCGCTATCAAAACGTCAGCACCTTCAAGCGCGTTCTGGATGTCTCCCATGATCCTCTTTCTGTTTGTCCTGATTCCGAGGTCGTATTTCCAAGGATTATCTTTCATCAAAACGTCCATATCCTCCCTCTCTGCGTGCAGAACCCCGTGCGAATCGACCGCAATGATGTTTCCAATATCGAATCCCGCTGAGTCGAATAACTTGATCGTAGCGATGTTTGCGGCGCCAGATCCCACGACGACTATCTTGGTGTCTCTCTCGTTTCTTCCCGTCAGCTTGAGAGCGTTGAGCAGCCCTGCAAGTGTCGCTCCCGCAGTTCCAAGCTGGTCATCATGCCAGACGGGTATGTTCATCTCGTTTCTGAGCGTTTCTAGCAGGTAGAAACACTTCGGCGATTCTATGTCCTCTAGGTTTATCCCTCCAAAGGCAGGTTCAATTGCCTTTACGATGCTGGCAATTTGTTCCTTTTCATGAACGTTTATAGGAATCGGTATTGCATCGACCCCACCCAGGTACTTAAAGATAAGTCCCTTACCCTCCATCACGGGCAATGAAGCTTCCGGTCCAACGTTTCCAAGTCCGAGGACCCTTGTTCCATCTGTGACAATCGCAACGGTGTTCCATCTCCATGTCATGTCAAATGACAATTCCTTGTCCTTAGCGATCTCAAGTGAAACTGCTGCTACTCCAGGAGTGTACCACACCGAGAAGTCCTCCAGACTTCTGACCGGTACCTTGAGCATGGTCTGAATCTTCCCTTGATATTCCTTGGAGTACTTAATGGCAAGTTCGGAAAATTTCTTACCACCAGTTTCCCCCTCATTTCTCATGTTTCAGAATCGCACTCAAGATATTAACAGTTGTCTGGACTGCCTACTGTACGGGATTTTAGACGAATTTAACATTTATACAATGCGAATTTTCAGAATTCAGGGTTTCCGAGTTTCATCAGAACACGGGGGCTAGGAAAAGACAATAGTGGAAAGTATTTTGACTTCGTTTTTTATCAACGCTCCATGACCGACTTAAGGGATCAGGTCGTAGAGGACAGAGGAGTAATCAAAAAGATCCAACTCATATTCCCTGGCTACCACGGGTATAGGATAAACGAAGACTTGCGTGATGCTGATATTATTTTGAAGGACGAATTGTACAAGAAAATGCTGGACGTTATATCGAATCTGAAAACTGGCGAAGGTTCACTCGTTAGCAGCGGCCAGTTCAAGGGACTCGAGCCGATTGGGGTCCTCAGGTCCAGGATCCAGACTGTCGCAGAGGCTGTCAAACACCATGGGGCAGGGTATTCTGGAATATCCGCACCAATCAAGGTGGATGCAAAGAAGATTTCCGCACTGTATGATCTGGATATGCAGATATTCGACCAGATACAGAATCTTCAGAAGGGAGTGAACTCGTTCGTGCAGAATTGCTCATCTGGAAATGTCAATCAAGACGGGATTGCGGGAATCAACAACATCATTTCGGCAATTTCAGATCTGAACAGCAGCAGGGAAACGCTTCTCTATGGGGGAGTCTAAATGCCATTTGGAAAGAGGGGTGGAGTACCACCAAGTGGTGGAAGCGCATTTGGTTCGACTACTTTTGAATGGGAGGATCAGTTCAAAGAAGGAAACATAATGTGGAAGGTTCCCAGACTGATCAAGTTGAACGACAATGCAGTCGTCAGGGAAGACGAAACGGCTGTTTTTTTCAGGGATGGAAAGGCAATATTCTATATCGACAAGCCTGGAAGATATGCACTGACCGATCTCAACGCACCAATCATTGGGGGTCTCGTAAAACTATTGACCGGTATCCAGCAGCAGGCCTACGTGTATTACCTGCAGAGAAGGATCATCGACGGAAAATTTGGATCCAAGGAACCTTACGCATTCAGGGACAAGGACTTCGATATCGTCATGCTCAGGCTCTTTGGTGATATGAGGTACCGGATTTCGGACCCTTCAATATTCATAAATCAGTTTGTGGGTACTTTCAATGTCGAGACTACTGCACAGGTGGAAGACAGGATAAGGGACCAGGTCGTAATGCTTATCTACAACGTGCTTGGAAAGATGAAAGACCAGGGAATATCGGTGCTCGATCTCCCATCCAACTTGATGAACACAGAGGAAGCTGTTTTGGCTGGCGCAAAGGCTGCTTTCGATCAATACGGAATAGAGTTAAACAAGATTTCCGGATTGACGATATCGCTTCCGGATGAGGTCCAGAAGGCAATAGATACCCGTTCGAGCATGAAGGCAGTGGGTGCGAACTATCTGCAGTTCCAGGCTGGTCAGGCCATGGTGGATGCAGCGAAGAACCCTGGTGGAACTGCTGGAGCAGGAATAGGTCTCGGAATGGGGTTGGGAGCTGGAGCAGGAATGGCATATCCAATGTCATCAAACATAGCGCAGGGGATGAACCAACAGCAGCCTCCTGCAGAAAAGAGAGTGAAGAAGTGCCCCAAATGTCAAACCGACGTGGACGAGAACGTAAAGTTCTGCCCATCGTGTGGATATGATTTTTCATCTGAAGAGCAGATGAAATGTCCTTACTGTGGCAAGAACATACCAAAGACATCAAAGTTCTGTCCAGAGTGTGGGAAATCCATCACGACCAAATGTCCGAAGTGTGGGACGGAAGTACAGCCAGGAGCAAAGTTCTGTCCGAATTGTGGCGAGAAGGTGAACTGAAATGTACTGCAAGAAATGCGGCGCATCTATTCCAGATGATTCGGACTTTTGTCCTAAATGTGGAGCGCCTCAGCAGGGGAGTCAGTCTCAAACTACAAAACAGGGAGGGAACAGTTCCCAGGACCAGCAGGCAGTCCTGAAGGACATGAAATGTCCTAATTGCGGAGCGCCGCTCAACCCTGCACCCGGAGAGGCAATGGTTGTCTGTACATATTGCGGCACCTCAATTTCTTTGGGGTCACTGGGTTGGACAAAAGTCGAAAAACACTACATTCTCGACATCAAAGTCCAGATGAAGGACCAGGCTGAGTTAGTGGCAAAGGCATTTCTGGACAATAGCATATTTCACAGGCATCTGTTCGAGAAGAGCACACTCAAGAAGTCGGATCTTAACTACCTGCCTTACTGGATAATGGACGCAGGATACTCCGCACAGTATCAGTTCAAGAAGGAGCAGGTCAGTCCCGGAGGATTTGTTGGAGCTGGAATGGGGGGAAGAGGTGGTTTTGGTGGCCCAACGATTAATGTCCAGACTATTGTGGAATCAGGAAACGATGTAAACGAGGTGAATTATCCAGTAATTGCAATAGAGAACATGAACCAGTACCAACCACCTGATTATGTTTTCAATCTCTCCGACAAGAGACCGATAGGACAGGACGACGTGAGCGGGCCAATAAAGCTTTTGAACGGAACGATGGGGGAAGAAAAAGCAAGAATGGAGGGAAAGCTCAGAATTCAGCAGTGGGAGATCAGGAGGCTTCAGAGAAATGTTCATGGTTTCCTTTCAGCGAACGTGAACGTGGACATTGCCGACATGTACCTCGTCCACATTCCAGTGTGGTCGCTTCAGTTTGAACACAAGGACGAATCCATCTTTCTCCTCATAGATGCACACAACTCTAGGGTGATGGAAGAGAGCAAAGCCTAGTATTCAAACGGAACTGCACAATTCAGACTATTCCAGGCGGCACAGAAGGCTTCTAGTTGAGTCGACCTCTCCACTGAGGGGGAATTATGGAGGTATATTTCACTTCGTCCGCTCCCAGGAAACGACCCAGCTCTTCGATTCTGGTTCCAATCTCTTCAATAGCTTCGGCAGGAATATCCGCTCCAGGTTCTTTGTGTACAGCATTTATTTTGAGAATCTTTTCTTCTCTGTCCATTCTAGGGTCTATCCTGCCAATGAGCCTCTCTCCCCACAATATGGGAAGTACATATGTTCCATACCTACGCTTCTCCCTGGGCACGAATTGTTCGAGGATGTACTCGAAACCAAAAACGCGACTCGTTCTGTTCCTTCCAGAAATCATGTTGTCGAATGGAGAGAGTAGTGATACCCTCGGCACAAAATCAATGTCATCCACCGATTCCAGAAGTGGAATATCTTTAGACAGAATGTATCGCTCCTCCTTTCTTCCTATATCTTCGATCCTGAGCCGTGTAATCTCCTTCTCTTTCTCCAGTCCAGATAGAGCTCTCTTGAGATCGTGGTAGCGTCCCCTGACAAAGTAATAATTTATTTCACCCAGTGTTGCAGGACCCATAGCCTTCAGAGCCCGTGTAGCAGCGGCCCTATCTGCTGCGTTTTCTGTCAGAAGTTTCCTTTCGACCCATTCTGGAAGGAAATCGTCAGAAAGCCCCCATACATTCTGATTCTTGTGGTGTCCAACTATCATCACTTTCCCCAGCATGTGAAGATGGAACATCATGTTTGAGACCTTGCTGTCTGAGCTCCAACCGTCAGCACTCCTATTCGACGGAGTGTAATCCATCAACTGATCAAGACGCAAAGGTCCATCCTTCAATTCTTTCAGAACCCTTTTCTGTAGATCATGATTTTCCGAAAGGAACTTCTGTGCATGTTCGGAGTGGGAACCCCATGTTCCACGGAGAGATTTTGGATACCTCTTCATGAGGGAATAGAAAATAGGATACTCTTCGGTCAGCATCAACATCAATACCGGAGTATAGTGTTCAAACACCCTTCTATCTTCCCACAAGAGCTTCTCCAAATCGGAGGGATTGAACTTTCCTATTCTGGACCACAAAGAAATAATGTGAGCGGGAGCAACGACGTTTATCGGGTCCCATTGGATATAGGCAACATCTCTCATAACTGACAGGATGTCCTCTTTGGTTCCACCGGTAGGAAACTTACCGGTGAGGCGCTGTTTGTGCACTATGAGTTTCCTAAGATTGGTCAAGGACGTTTGGACCGTTTTCCCACTCAAGCAAATTCCTCCCAACCATTCGTCCCCATCTGAGGTAGAATGAATATTGTTAGACGAGTGTTCAAATCTGGAAGCCAACTCGTTGTATCCATTGCGATTTCGAGAACTCAAATTTGAGCCAATTAAAGTTTTTTCGTATGCATTTTAAGCGACTTGGTTCCTACCGGGAATAGCCACAACCTTTTTTTTGTATTGGGAGATTGTCAGTTATGTCGGTACAGTTCACTGTTGATCTGTCTGAATCTCACTCTGGAATACTGAAAGTGCACATGGAATTTCCCTCTTCTGGAAAGGACGAAATAGTCATGCCAGTCTGGACACCGGGCTCGTATTTGGTCAGAGACTTTTCGAGACACGTAAGCAATTTAGTGTCCAAAGGAAGGGTTGAACAGGTCTCCAAGAACAGGTGGAAAATAGAATCAAGGGGGCCATCTGCATCTGTGGATTATGAGGTTTACTGCGATGAACTGACTGTCGACACTTCTTACTCTGACAGGTCTTTTGTCCTGATCAACGGAGCGACCCTATTCTTTTACCCGGAAGGGAAGAAAGACTCTGAGTACTTAGTCAAGTTCAAGGATCTAGGAAAGTGGAAGATAGCCACGGGAATGCCCCAAAAGAAGAACCTATTCGTTGCGAACGACTACGACCATCTTGCAGACTGCCCGATCTTGATCGGAGACTTACAGGTAGCTGAATTCACAGTCATGAACAAGAGACACATCATAGCTTGGCAGGGGAGAATGGTACGAGATAAGGAATCCATAACCCAGGACTTCAAGAAGATAGTGGAAGAGGAGGGGAAAATGTTTGGAAAACTTCCATACGACAACTACGTATTCTTAATCATAACGGTCCCTGACGAGTACTATGGAGGACTGGAGCACAAGAACAGCACAGCAATCCTGATGCCAGAATACAAGCTAATTGATGATTTCGATTACAAGATTTTCCTGACAACAGTTTCACACGAATTTTTTCACACGTGGAACGTCAAAAGGATTAGACCCAAAGAACTGGGACCTTTCGACTACACGAAGGAAGTCTATACCAATCTGTTATGGTTGAGCGAGGGTTTCACATCCTATTATGAATGGGTCATCCTGTGGAGAGCAGGCATCGTGAAGGAAGATGAATACATGAAGCACCTCACAAGTAGCATCGACTTCTATACACTCATTCCAGGACACGCTCTGCCAGCTGATGCATCATCATTTAACACCTGGATAAAGTTATACAAGCCGGATGGAAATGTATTCAACAGCTATATATCGTATTACCTCAAGGGGGAGCTCATTGCTTTCGCACTGAATTCTGAAATAATAAAGACTACCGAAGGAAAGAAGTCGTTGGACGATGCATTCAGGGGCCTCTTCTCAGATTACAACAAGACAGGCAAGGGAATAGAGAAGAAGGATCTGATATCTCACGTTAAGAGGTTGATCGGAGAAGACGCGGAGAAGTTAGTGACTAGACTTTCGGAGACAACCAAGGAGATTGAATTTGACAGGTATCTGAAGGAAATGGGTTACAAGGTGAGCCACAAGTACGCTGACAAGAAGAATGGTCCGAGAGGATTTTCTGGCCTGGCTGTCTCACCTGAGGGTGGCAGGATTCTCGTGAAGAGCGTGTTCAAAGGATACCCTGCTTATGATGCAGGTGTATTGACTGGGGACGAGCTGGTTGCAGTGAACGGTCAAAAATTCACCGACACATTCACAAGGGTAATTCAGAAGGAATTTGGAACTAGAAAGGTAGATTCGCTAAAGAATGAAAAACCTGGTGATGATGTCCACCTGTACGTTTTCAGGAAACACAATCTCTTGGACTTCAAGTTCAAAGCAGCGGATGAGCCGAAGGAAACAGTGGTAACAAAGGATAGGGGCTCGAAGGTAAAAGCAAAAATGTTGTCAGGATAAGAATTTCTCTCTTATCTCCGTTAGCAACCTAATGAACTCTGTCCTGTTCAACCTTCCAGTGTTTACGTTCCTCGGACTTGGATGATATGAGGCGTAAAAATAGATGCTGCCGACCTTGAAGCTGACCCCGTGCTTAAACGACATCTCAGTTACATCAAATCCTCTGCCCTTGAGGTATCCCTTGAACGTGTCAAAAGCGATCTTGCCGAGCGCAAGGACAACCTTCAGGTTGTCCATATTCTGAAATTCGAATTCACGGTAATCTCTGCAATTTTCCAGTTCGTTCGGAGTCGGTTTATCGCCAGGCGGTACACACTTCAACGCAGCGGTAATATAGAGCTCGTCTAGGACCAGTCCATCATTTCTTGAAACAGAATCTGATCTGTTTGAAAGCCCCACCTCGTGCAGACAAGAGAAAAGGAATGAAGCGCTCTTATCTCCTGTGAACACGCGTCCTGTCCTGTTTCCTCCCGTGGCGGCCGGAGCAAGTCCAAGTATCAGCAACTTCGAATGAAAGTTACCAAAGCCTGGGACAGGCTTGCTCCAAAACTCTTCTCCCAGAAATCTGGATCCTCTGTTTGCAACTTCGACCCTGAACTTTGTGATCCTCTCGCATCGGGCGCAAGAAATCAATTTGGAATTCATTGTATCGATCGATTCAAATTTCATTTCTTCATCCTGAACACTTCTGCCTTGCTTTCATTTAGGTCAGTAAGCAGCTTCTTGAAATCTGCTGGGGAGTCAAGCCTGAATCTTGCAGCAGTCTTTCCCTTCCCCACTTTTATTGTGATATGCTCTTTGAATTCAACGAACGCTTCCTCATCCGTCCTGTCATCACCAGCGAACAATATTAAGTCGTCACTAGCCACATATCGCCGCATCGCTTTCCCTTTGTCCATTCCTTTTATCCTGAGTTCGAAAACGTACTTCCCGCTGTACATTTCGAATCCTTCTTCAGATATCTTTGAAATGGTCCTTTCGAGACTTTCTAAGTCGATCTTTTTTACGTTGAAATAATGGAACTGTAATCCACCCACCTTGTCAATCACCCTGAGTCCCGGGAAATCACGCTCTAGACGGGAGTACTTTATCGACATCTCGTGGGTCCTCTTCTTGTACTCGCCAAAATTGTCTACAGACCACTCTTCTCCGGTCTCACTGATAAACTGGGACCCGTGCATTGCGATTACATTGAATCCACTTCCCACGAACGACAACAGTCCATCAAGGTCTCTTCCAGTGACCAGATATAGGGGAATCTTTTTCTTCAGCTCGTTCAGAAGGCCTAAAAGTTCGGCAGGTGGTACAGCATCTTCCGGCTGGGAGACCAGGTCAACCAGAGTACCATCATAGTCAAGGAACAACTTCGTAAGTCCCCCTTTTTCCACTATCGTTTTGATGATCTCGTCATACATTTAGAATCCCCTAATTCTTACATTTTGGAGATTTACGCAAAACTAAATTATTTTTCGGCTCTCAATCCGAGGGTGAGTATATGGCCGGTTTAAGTCTGACGGAAACTGTCGAAGGTCGTCTGAACGTTCTTATTGCCGTCCCTCAATATGTTCTTCATCTTTTTCTCCTTTCTTCCGGCCGAATAGTAATAAGATAAATCCCTCGAGTTTTCCATCGTCAGGATGTACACCTTCCCCTTTCCGAACCTTCCGGTCCTTCCTCTTCTCTGTATGGACCTTACCTCGCTTGCGACAGGCTCATAGAAAATCACAGTGTCCGCTGCCGGTACGTCGAGCCCTTCCTCTCCAACCTGTGTTGCCACTAGGACCTTCGTGATGCCATCCCTAAATAACTGGAGAGTAGAGGTCTGTTCTTTCTGGGTCATTCCCTTGCCATCTTTCCTCGAACTCTGACCGATAAATTTCTCACAGGAATATCCCTCATTTTTCAGGATCTCGGTGAGGATGTTTGCTGTTATCCTGTAATGGCAGAAAACGATCGTCTTTTCATTGCTGCGTTCCTTCAGGATCTCAATTATTTTCGTTATCTTTGGGGTGTGCAGATTGAGAGGCTCCGTTGAAAGTTTCTCCGCTTTCTTTTCAATAGCAACCATCCTGGAATCAGTGAATATCTTCTTTGCCTTGCTGTTCTCCCTCTTCATTTCCTGCAGATAAGAATAAAATGGCAACACTCCCTGGGTCTCTGCAAATTCAAGCAGATAGTCTATCAGAATCGCATGGGTCCTAATCTTCACTGCCGAATAGAAGTACTTGTTGCCTCTCTTTATCTGGCTGAAGATGTAGTCTCCAAGGGCGATGAGCTCTTTCCTAGATCTCCCCTGTATCCTGAGGGAAAACGACTCGAGTTTCTTTATCATCTCTCCGAGCATTTCCCTGAGCTGTTCTATGATCTCGGTTGGACCTGGTGGAGTCGGGATCTTTACCTGCTCAATATCAATTCCTTTTATGTAAGAAACCACATCTGGCGAATTCTCGTCCCTTATCTCTAGGTCCGTTATCCTCAGATTCTTGATTATCTGGTCGATTTTCGCACGATCACCTCCCGGCGACGCAGTTGTGGCTATGATTCTGGATTCAGAAAAGAAGTTTGCAACTTCTACATAGGAGTAATTTCCGATTGCGCGGTGTGCTTCATCAAAAATCACGACCTTGACTTCATTCTTGATGTCTAGAAACAATGAAGAGTCGTTGTCAATAACTTGAGGGGTAGACACGATCACTCTTGCGGATCGATACAGTTCCCTCCTCAAGGATTTCTTTATTTCTCCCGTTACCTCAACAATCTCTTCTTCCGGTAGGTTCACGAATTTCCTTATGTTAGTGGCATGTTGATGCACTAGCGGTCGAGTAGGTGCTAAAAAGATGCACTTTCCACCGTCTTGAATCAGGATTGAAATTGCAATAACTGCAATGACGGTCTTTCCCAGTGCGGTGGGTATAACTATCAAAGTATTCTTCTCGACGGACTTCAGTGCGATATTGTCCTGATACTCCCTGAACTCGATTAGGTCATCCCTAAGAAGTTCAGAATACTTTGGCACTATGGATAATCGCTGATTGATTTTAATACTTCGTGACCAACCGAAATATGCGAAGGGACTTTGAACTTACCTTGCCCAAAATTGTCCGTATTCAAAAACAATTGCGGGAATGGATAACCGAATTCGATGAGGGAGTTGAATGGAACCCAAACTGTCAGGAAAAAAAGTTATACAACCTAAAATAAAATCAAATTGTATAATTATGCGGAAATATTAAAATACTTTTAATTATGAAGAAGGGATAGACCTGACAGTGCTGCTGGTATACAGAGACATAATACTCATTTCAATCGCGACAACTTTAATCTATTTCATATATTATTCCGTCAACACATATTACTTGATGCAGCACCGGTCGGAACCAACCTTTGGAGTCGATTCGTCTGTTGGAGACGTCACAGTAGTTGTCCCGGTATACAACGAGAAAGTGGATGTTTTTAAGAAAGTGGTCAATGGCATTCAAATCCAGGGCACAAGATTCGTCGTTGTCGGTGACTCTAGCAACGAACCGTACAGATCCATCGTTGAACAGAACGGTGGAATCTTCATTCATTTGAAAGAAAGGGGCGGCAAGAGGATTGCAATTTCAGAAGGAATGAAGTACGTAGATACCAAGTTCGTCCTCTTCGTGGATAGCGATACCATAATCCCAACTGATACCGTCACCAAACTGTTAAAACACTTCAAGGAGAATGTAGGCGGAGTGGGCGCAAATGTTTCGGTGAAGAAGACGGACAGTGGAGCCTCATATGGCGCCGAATTTTTGGAAAGAACAAGAGAGATCATACTCAAAGCAATGTCGGCAAGAGGAGGAAGTGTCATGGTGATAGATGGAAAGTGTGCAATGTACAGAACAGGTCTAGTAAAACCTCTTCTTCTATCGGGCAAGTTCAGGAATTACACTGTTGCCGGCAGGCGGGCTACGATGGGAGATGACCAACAGTTGACCGCCCATATAATAAAGAATGGATACAAGGCCGCCAAGAGCTTTGACGTTGTTATCGAGACTGAGGCGCCAGAGAATTTCAAACAATTTACTAAGCAGAGCATAAGATGGGCCAGGAGCTCTTATTATTACTTTTTCAAGAACCTGACGGACGGAACAGCATTCAAGGCAGGCGCATTCTACACATTTG
>JAMCQR010000040.1 GCA_023379555.1 Thermoplasmatota archaeon
AAGGGGCTTCCTGCTTCGACGAAGGTAGTTGCCCTTTCAGGTAGAGCTGCCTTCTCCACAGGCTTGAATTCGGCTGTGTCCCAGCCTATCTTCAATATGTTGAGGGAAGCATTCCAGTCCCGGTCTGCAACAAAACCACAGTCTTGGCAGATATGGATTCTTTGCGACAGGGATTTCTGTACCATCCCTCCACATTTGGAGCATATTTGGGAAGTGTTCTCAGGGTCAACAAGCACCAACTCGCCACCAGTTTCTTCCACTTTGTAGCGGGTATACTGTACAAGCTTACCCCAAGACGCATCCATTATAGATTTAGCAATGTTATGGTTCTTCAGCATATTCCCTATCGTTAAATCTTCGAATATTACCACGTCCGCTTTCTTTGAAATGTTTCTGCTCATCTTATGGAGATAGTCATCTCTCTTGAACTCTATCTCCCTTTCTACCCTTGCCAGTTTTATTCTTGCTTTCTCCCTATTGCGACTTCCTTTCCTCTTCCTGCTGAGGTTTCTCTGTCTCTCTTTCTTCTTTTCTTGAGATTTCCTGAGAAATCTTATGTTGTCTATTGTTTCACCGTTTGAAAGGGTTGCGAGGTGTTCAAGCCCAAGATCAACGCCTATTGCAGTCTTCAGTTCTTTCTGAGGTTGTTCCTCTGTTTCCACAACGAACGAAGCCCACCAGTCACCAGTCTTATCCTTCTTTATTGTGCACGTCTTGATTAGACCATTCACTTCCCTGTGCTTGAACATCCTCACCTCTCCTATGCCGGAGAGGGAGAGGTGGCCATTCTCAAGTATTCGAAAACCACTCTGCGGATAGGTGAATGACCTGTATCTTGGCAATGACTTGAATCTAGGAAATCCGGGGTTTTCCCCTCTCTTCACCCTTGAGAAGAGATTGTCATAGGATTTATCCAGTCTCCTGAAAACATCCTGAAGGACTTGGGAATGTATCTCTCCATATTCTGGCAGTGTCTTTTTCAATTCAGGAAGCTCGTTGGCCTGCCTGCTATAGGATTGTGTCTTGCGGTATTCCCTATGGGCGATAATCCTCTGTTGCAATCCCGCATTGTATAGAGTATGGAGAAGATTGAGCCATCCATCCATAATGGCTACCTGTTTTGACTTTGGATACAATCTAAATTTGTATGTCCTCTCCATATAGTTATCTATCCGGTAGTGAAATATAATACTTCTCACACGCCGTACTCTGTAGTTTTATTGGTAATTAAACTACAAAGCCTCTTGAGGAAAGTCCATACATCTCCATGCTGAAGCATTGGAGTTTTACAGCTTCCCTCAAACTCCCAACAAAGATTATAATATTCTATACGCATTTATAGCAAGATGCGAGTAAATAGAAGCATCCCAGATACAGAGAAAGTCAACTCCAATACCAAGGTCATTTCGACCATGAGTATTCGGTCCATAGTTGAGAAAATACATTCTGAAGATTTCAGAGCCTACAATAGTGTCGGGAAGTCAGTCACAAAAGTGTCCAAGGTGATAAAACGTGCACTTGGTTGTGTTAAGTCCGGAGGAAGGGTCATTTACGTTGGTTCCGGAACTAGCGGTAGAATAGGGGCACAAGACGCGATTGAGATGTGGCCCACCTATGGACTAGGTAGGGAGATGTTCGACTATCTCATAGCTGGTGGGAAAATAGCGTTGACTAAATCAATTGAGGGTGCTGAGGACTCTGGAGAATCCGCAGTCAGAGGATTAAATAAAAAAAAGTTGACTAATAGAGATTGTGTCATCGGAATAACCGCCTCAGGACGCACTCCATTCGTGGTAGCTGCCCTGAGGGAGGCCAAAGCAAGAGGATGTTTTACTGCCGCAATAGTGAATTCCAGCAAATCTCCCCTTAAAGAAGTGGCCGAGGTTGTCATCTTCCTCAATTCGGGCCCAGAGGTGATCCAAGGATCTACCAGGATGAAGGCAGCAACATCTCAGAAAATGGTCCTGAATATAATAAGCACTACAATAGCTATCAAACTTGGTAGGACCTATGGGAACCGGATGTTTCACATGAAGGCATCCTTCAACAAGAAACTTAAACTGAGGGCCGCCAGCATGATAAGTGAAAGATTCGGGCTCTCTGAGACAGCGGCTAAGGGAATGCTAGAAGAGAACGCGTACAATCTAGAAAAGACGGTGAGACAACTAGAGAGAATCAGGAAACGTTGAAGAAAACAGCATTGTGGAAATGTCTTCGCAGGCTAAGTATTCCATCGGACTCCCTTGTGGGATATACTCTATTTGTCAGAAGTACACATATAAGGTTCAGTTCCGTATTGATGCAGATAGATGTTCCGGTAAACCCCGTATGTCCAAATGTCCCGTAAGGCGCGAAGTCGCCCATGAATGCATTCAGGTAAAATGATTCGCTCCTGTTCACGGGTGCTGGAACCTTTGTCATCCATCCAAGTCCAAACATTCCCCCAAATTGGACATTCCTGTTGGAAACGGCTAGCTTTGTGACCTTTTCAGGAATGACCTTTCCATTCAAGAAGGATTGAAGCAATTTCCAGACATCTTGGGAGTTTGAAAACAGTCCCGCATGACCTGCCTCTCCACCTATATAGTAAGATTTTTCATCGTGCACTTTCCCCCACACTAAGCCCCTGTCCTCTGTGACTTCTGTAGGGGCGACTCTTTCCTTTTCTACAGAAGGGTTGAATCCAGATGATTTCAAACCGAGTTTATCGCCGATCTCTTCTTTCCAGATATCTCCAAGTGGTTTTCCGTACAACTCTTCGAGCATGAACCCGAGAAGTATGTAGTTGAGATCACTGTAAATCTCTCTGCTGAATGGCACTGCCTTCTCAGCTTCCTTGTTTATACCGGAAAGATAGCTTGCCTTGTTCTTCCCTTCCATGTAAAGCGGTTTATCAGGTATCAGTCCGGATGTGTGTGTCATAAGTGTTTCAATCGACAGGTTCTTCAGATTTTGGTACTTTGTAAACAGCCCAAGATCGCCTACTGTGTCTCTTAGAGCTATCTTTCCTTTTGATAAGAGCTTGCAGAGCAGCAGAGAAGTTGCCAAGGGTTTGGTTAACGATGCCAGGTCATAGATCGTGTCCTGTTCATACTTGAAATTTAGTTTCTCTATCGTTCCGAGAGCCCTGTTGTATACGACTTTCCCGTTAATTGAAACTAATGCAGAAAGGCCCATGGTAGCAGAGGGGACTGACTTATCAAAAGTCAAGTTCAACTGTTCGGTCATTTTTTCTAGGTCTAGGGTTGCCACTTGAGACTTATAACAAGGATTGTTATTTACAATTTTCCAGTTCAGATACTATTCGATGAATAATCTGTGCAAAGTCAGCATTCTGGTCTATAGCATCTACCTAGCAAAACAAATAATCTGGAATAAGTCATCTCTTTTTAGGATGAACGTTTCCATTTTTGGATTTGTCAAAATAAGACTTTTTCCATTATGACAAATGTTCTGGAAATATTGAAACCAAATCTCTTGTAGATGTGGGTCGCTCTTTCATCTGTCCAGAGGAAGAACGCCTTTTTGAGTTTCAGTTTCTTCATATTCCTAATCAAATTAATCAGGATTATTGAACCGATACCGTTTGATCTTTCTGATTCTAGAACTCCAAATGGTCCAAATCTCTCTCCAGAGGCATACCATTCGGCACCCGATCCTGCAGAAAACATTCCATAGCCAACAATTTTGTTCAATCTCCTTGCGACAACAACTTGCTCACTTATTCCGTGCTCAAGCACCTCTTTTGCTCGATAATACCAATCGGCGGGAAAGTTATTTCCTATGAACGTCAAGAGATCACTCTTCTCAGTGTCCCTAACTGCGGAAACATCCATACCGTTGATTGGTCTCATCTCTGGAATCGCACTTTCTAAGCCCGACTCCATCGAAATTACTCTTTGAACCTGCTTGAAGCCGAGCTCTAGTAAGGCCAACTTGAGCTGAGGATATCTGGCATCATCTACCCCTGGTAAGAAATAAGTTGGAACCATGTTCGAGTAATACACTCTTCCAATCTTCCTTCTGGCAAATTCTTCAAACTGCTTATTTATTAGATTCAGCAGATCTTCTCTTTGATTGCTGAATCCCGCACCCAATATCCATCCCTTACCTTCTTCATCACTTTCATAAAAGAAGGGATTTCCTCTCGACGCTGCCAGTGAAAACGCCGTCTCTTTATAGGAAGGCAGAATTGGCTTGACGAATTCGTTGTCGTAGAATCTTGATTTAAGATCGCCTACACTTACCTGGTCTTCGCTAAAGAATTCGTTCCACATCCGAGTGACTTCCTGGACGTCCTCAATCATACAGCACACACGCGACGAAGTGATTCTTTTCTACTTCTTTGAAGTCTGGTCTTCTCTCTCTGCAGACATCCTTCACGAAAGGGCACTTGTTTGCATAACTGCACTCATTTTTCCCCTCGTTTGTATATTCGGATATCTGTCCACCGATTTCATCCGTATTCCATTTCTTGTTTGGGTCAGGGACTGGAATTGAGTCTATCAGAGTCTTTGTGTACGGGTGGAGGGGGTTCTTGATTATCTCCCCGGATTCTCCCATTTCGACTATCTGTCCGAGATGCATAACTGCAATCCTGTCTGAAACGTATTGTGTAACCGTAATATCGTGTGAAATGAACATCATAGATTTATTTAATTTTAGCTTCAAATTGATCAAGATGTTCAAGATGTCAGCCCGAAGGGATACGTCAAGCATTGAGACAGGTTCGTCTGCAACTATAAAATCTGGATCACTGATGACTGCTCTAGCTATCCCAACTCTCTGCCTTTGACCTCCGCTCATTTGACTCGGAAACTTGTTAAGAAACTGATCGGCAGGGGTAAGTCCAACAGTTTCCAAAGTCTGGATGACCTTATCTACAACTTGCTCTTCGCTCATCTCCTTGTGAAAGACTTTCAAGGGGGTAGAGACTGACTTGTAAATCGTCACTACTGGATTGAGGGAGCTGTAGGGATCCTGGAATATCATCTGAGTCTTTTCCCTGAAGTTGAATAGTTGCCTCTTCTTCAAATCATAAATGTTTTCACCGAAGAAATTTATCTTTCCTTGGTTGAGGTCGATTAATCTTAGAATAGCCAAACCGAGTGTAGTCTTCCCACTTCCGCTCTCTCCGATGAGTCCAAAGATCTCGTTTTCATTGATGGTGACATTCACCTGATCAAGAGCTCTTGTGGTACTGGTGGTTCTTTTTAAGAACCCTCTCTTAGTGACGAATTCCTTTGTGACTTGATTCGTTTCGATAATGCTGTTCATAGTAAGACCTCAGTAAAGGTGGCAGGATACATAGTGATTATCTCCTACATTTTTCAACTCTGGTGGTTCAGCGAGGCATCTGTCAAACATCTTGGGGCAGCGGTCAGCGAACGGGCATCCCTTTATCTCTTTTGATAGATCTGGAGGAGTTCCCTTGATTCCTTTAATTGCGGTTCCCTTTTCCAACGTTGGTATGGACTGCAGAAGGGCCTCTGTATATGGGTGAAGCGGGTTTTCGAATAATTGTTTTGCAAAAGCCCTTTCTACAATCTTACCCGCATACATTACGTTGATTATTTCCGCTATGTTTGCGACCAAGGATATATCGTGTGTGATAAAGACAAGGGACAGGGAGAGATCCTGTTTGAGTTTTAACAATCTAGTTAGAATCTGTCTCTGAACAACAACATCTAAGGCTGTCGTCGCTTCATCTGCAATGAGAAGCTTCGGATCACATGCAAGCGCTAAGGCTATGTTTACGCGCTGTTTCATGCCTCCACTGAGTTCGTGAGGGTATGACTTTTTAATCGATGTTGTTAGCCCAGCCAGCTTCAATTTCTCATCGATTTTTGCGTCCACCAAAGATTCGTCCGTGCCATGCTCGATCATAACATCTCTTAACTGACCTTCAATCCTCATCACAGGGTTGAGCGAATTCATTGCACTCTGAAAAATCATGGAGACCTCTTTCCATCTATATCTCATAAGGTCTACCGGCCTCATCCGCAGAACATCCACCACCCCTTTTGCACCGCGATAATTGACCTTCCCGTTTCTTATCCTTCCAGGTTTTTCGATCAAGTTTAGAAACGTCATGGCAAGAGTAGATTTCCCTGAGCCGCTCTCGCCTACTATTGCTACAACGTCTCCTTTGTTTATCTCAAGGTTCACGTGGTTAACTGCTTTTATTGTTTTTCCATCGACTCCATATTCCACAGAAATGTCCTTAACTTCTAGGAGGGGAAATGACATCATTTTACTCTATCCCCCCTTCTGTGGCTTGGTGGTCTCAAAGATTCCATTTGACAGAAAATTCGCACCCAGTCCGAGAATTATGATGCCGATACCTGGAGGCAGTAGCCACCACCAAGCCTTGTAAGCTATTCCGTCCTGATTGAAGAAATAGTAGAGTTCAGTACCCCAGTTTACAGATCTGAGGTCCCCGAGTCCGAAAAATGCGAGACCGGCTTGTGCAACAACTCCGCCAACTGCTATGAATATTGCATTTATGGTGATTATTGGAATCAACATTGGAATTATGTCGCGAAATATTATCTGCATTCCGGATAGTCCAGAAAGCTTGGACGCAAGGACATACTGCCTCTCTTTTAGCGTCAGGGTTTGAGACCTAATTACCCTTGCCAAGAAGGGCCAGCCCAGTATCGAAAGTATAAGTACGGTGGTTTCAAGCGTGGGAGGAAGAAACGTCTGGAGGATTACCAACAGAGGAAAACCTGGGATTACTAGAAGGACATCGACGGCTCTCATCAAAACGTCATCGATCTTTCCTCCAAAGTATCCTGCTATCACGCCCACAGTCACCCCTATGAGGGCAGATAATATCGCAATGGTGAAACCCACCACCAAAGATGTTCCAGTTCCAACCATGAACCAAGAAAGGATGTCTTGACCTATGTAATCCGTTCCGAGAAGGTGAGCGTGGCTCGGGGGTTGAAACGCGGCTGCATTGTTTGCCAATGGGTTGTAGGGAGCTGCAAAGTGTCCGATCAGGGCAAATATCACAAGACCGAAGAGTATGATCAAACCAGCTTTGCCCTTCCTATGCTTCCACAGCTTACTCATGAAATCTTTGAATCTCTTAGTCGGCCTGCTAGATGTCACAGCTTCCATTCTCTCTTTATCTATTCCCACATTCGTCATTTCAGAACCACCCTGGGGTCAAGATATGCATAAAGCAAATCGACTGCGAAATTAGCCAGTATAGTCACTATCACTATTATCAGGAATATTCCCTCTTCCAGAGGGTAATCATAGACTGTTACTGCATTGTAGAGCAGGTAACCAATACCTGGATACGAAAAGACCTCTTCCACAATGAATGCCCCGCCTACGATTCCTGCGAATGCTAGTCCTACGCTGGTTGCAACGGGAAGTATAGCATTCTTGTTAACGTATGACTTCCTGATGGTGTTGAGACTCAACCCCTTCGCTTTCGCCTGAAGTACATAGTCCTCATCTAAGACCGTCACTATGGTGTTTCTCATCAAGAGAGCGAAACCTGGAAATGAGGTTATAACTAGAGTGGCGAGGGGGAGTATCGAATGTTTGAGCAGAGAAATAACGAATTGATAGTTGAAACCTGGAGTGACAAAGTACCCGTATGCGCCTGCTACAGGTAGAATGTGCGTTCCGTCTATGACAACCAGGACTGCAAATACAAGCTGGAAGATGAGAGCAAGCCAAAAGTATGGAACTGCAGTTAGACCTATTGAGAATGATTGGAGAAAGGAATCACTGTATCCCCTTTTCCAGCCTGAATATGAACCGACTGCTACTCCCAGCACAATTGATATAATTGTTGATGTACCCAGAAGGAAAAATGTCCAAGGTATATGGGTAATAATCAGACTCGAAACACTCTGAGGATAGTAATAAAAAGATGGACCAAAGTTTCCGTGCAAAAGGGAAATCCAGAAACTAATATATTGCTGCCAGAGAGTCCCACTAATGTGCAGTTCGCTTTCAAGAATCTTCAGCTGTTGAGGTTTCACTATGCCTCCATACTTGGTCAGTAGGATGATCAATACTGGATTTCCTGGCGCCAATCTGGGAAGTAGAAAAACAAGCGTAATAGCCACAAAAAAAGTAATCGCCATGTAAATTATTCGGCGAATGACGTAGCGCCGTGTTATCATTCGGCATTAATTTACTCATCTAATATAACACTTTGCAGACGTAGTATTTTTCAGAGAATGTGTTGCTTTCAATTCCTTAATTGGATTTGCAATATGGTGTTTTCTGAATCCCGGGAAATATTTTTAGTCCAACCGAGAGGTTTAGTAGGTAACAGCTCAACTAAACTTCTATTTTAATATTTCTTTGGTGGATCTTGTTTTGAGAGTAAATGTTTAAATCTATGACAAATTATCAACTCTATGAGTTCTGAAAAATCTAGGAACAAGGAAATTAAAAATTCGAAGAAGCTCTTGGCGATAGGGATCATCGCTGTTGTTGTGTTGATGTCTTTTGCAACACTCTTCAATTTTGCAGCAGCTTCTTCAGGACCTTCGGGAACGTATATCTGGGGAACTCCAGTATCTACAACGGTAACGGATCTCAATCCCCTAACGGCACAAAATCTCGGTGCAGAAGCAACGGCAATTATGTATCCAAGTCTTCTTTATGCTCTGTCAAACGGAACGCTATTACCTTGGTTGGCTACTAGCTATTCAATAGCTTCAAATGGAACGCAGTACACCTTTAACCTGGCTACAAACGCAACCTGGGAAAATGGCACAACAGTTGCAGGTCCTATAACGGCAAGCGACGTTGCATTCACCTTTGATGTTCTGAAAGCCAACTCTACGCTAGATGGATTCGGAGTCGACCCTTACGTAAAGTCTGTTGTTGCGGTAAACAATGATACAGTGGTGTTCAACCTTAACTCTTCTTCGGTAATGATGCTCACCTTCCTAGGAACACAAGTAATTATTCCGGCCGCGTGGAGCTCAGCTGTTGGAGGAAATCTATCGGCAATCGGAGGATATGACAATTTGAATACTCCCCATCAACTTCAGGCAGGACCTTTCATACTGCAATCTGCAAGCGAGTCAGCAATGAACTTCGTTGCAAACACTCACTTTTGGAAAGGAACACCCCACGTCGAGAACTTGGTTGTCTCTCCATTCAAATCTACTTCTGCAATGACGCTTTCCTTCGAGAGTGGAACTATCAACGCGGAATATCCTGCAATAAGTGACTATGCAGCACTGAAGAATGCGCCGAATGTCGTTAACGTGATATACAAGGAACCATGGTCATACTACCTCTGGTTCAACACTCAGATAGCACCGTTTAACAATACACACTTCAGGATAGGATTGGCTGAAGCAATCAATAAGACGGAAATATTGCAAAAAGCAGAGGATGGAATAGCCGGAAATGGATCATTCGGAGGAGAACCATGGACCAACCTGTCTTGGTGGGCACCCAACTTGCCCTACTACCACTATAACCTGACAAACGCAACTGCACAATTTGAAGCGGCAGGGTTAGTGAAAATAGGTGGATTCTGGGCTTATGGGAACAATAACACGACGGTTCAACTGCACATAACAGATCCTCCTGTTTCTGACTGGACCACCGCAGCTTCTCTTATTACGAACGATCTGAGTCTTGCAGGTTTCGAAGTGACGGAATCTGTAGTACCTTTCGGCAGTTGGGCAACTGATATGTTCCAAAGCAACCTCTCCAAGGCAACAGGCTACATGAGCTACTTTGGCGCAACACCTTCGTACTCTAACCCATGGTACGTCCTACAAGACTTGTACTCCCCCAACAGCTTCTGGGACGGATACATTTCACACTGGAGCAATTCAACGGTAAACACAATTCTCAATGAGACAGCAACAGAAGTGTCGAACTCATCCCAAATGTTGAACAATCTCTTTGCTGCGCAGAGAATCATAGCCGCCCAGGTACCGATGGTGCTGATAGGAGATGTTGGAAACTACTATGCTTACAATAGCCAGAAGGTCACCGGATTCGTTGCAACTGAGCCTCCTGATGGACAATACAACTTGTTGAGGATATCCGTTCCTTCAACAACTACCACCACTCCAACTTCTACACCAATAGCAGCCTGGATATATGCCGTGATTGCAGTAGTTGTGCTGATCATCATAATTGTCCCAGTTGCGCTCGTGATGTCGAAGAGAGGAAAGGCAAAGAAGGAAGCAGAGACCACTCCGCCATCCGAAGAACCTCAGAACAAAACCTGACGGTCATCGTTTAAACTTTTTTTTTATTTTTCTCTCTTACTTTTTGAATGTTTTTCCGATTGCTTTTGCCAGAATTTTATCTGTATAGCAAGTATTCATCACGTCTTTTCTTGAATTCCGATTCATCGGCCGCAAGTCTGTCCCATAGGGTGTCAAGATCACCACTAAGCAGTTTACTCCTGACGTAGGAATTTCCGGTTACTCTGTCAAAATATTTTTCATAAAAGTCAAATTCTCCACCTTCGTTTTTTATGATCCAGTCAAGAAGCTTCAAACTGAACCTGAAGGGCTTAAACTTCGTCCTATCGGTCACGTGTATTTCGATGCCATAGCAGTGTTCAGTGCTATACTTTGAGAACGTCGGGGTGAATCTTATTTCGTTTACTTTTACCCCCTCCAGTTTCAGCGCGTTGATATCTCTTGCAAATTTGTAGCCGTCTATCCAAGGTGCTCCGATGATTTCAAATGGCCTTGTCGTACCCCTTCCTTCAGAAACATTTGTTCCTTCAAACATCACCTGTCCGGGATAAACTGTTGCAGTAGCCAACGAGGGCATATTTGGAGAAGGTAATATCCATGGCCATCCAGTCTGGTCAAACCACATCCTACTCCTCCAGTCTCTTAGTCGTGATACTTTCAAATTCACGTTGCCGCTAAAAAGCTCCTCATTGAACATTCTTGCCAGTTCTCCGAGCGTCATTCCGTGTCTCATCGTTATGGAGTATGATCCGATGAATGACCTGTATTTGGGATAATCAAGTACTGGACCTTCAAAATCTATACCGTTGATGGGATTTGGCCTATCCAGAACGAGGAATTCTATCCCCTTTCTGGCGCAGGTGTACATTGCATTAGCCATAGAAGAGATGTGGGTGTAAACCCTGGTTCCGATATCCTGAATATCCAACACTACTGTATCCAGCTCATCCGCAATTTCCTCTGGTATGAATTTTCCATCATCCTTGATGTCAAAAGACCTCATTTTCTCATCCAGGTCCTGCGATTTGTATTTCAAGCTTCCTTTCCCCCTCCTGTAGATACTGCGTATCTCTATCCCAAGATTCTTATCGTAATAGGAGTCCACTGCTTCTCCAGCTTGTTCATTTAGGTGGAACCCGTGCTCTGGCGAGAAAAGAGTGGCTAACTTGATACCGAGCGCCCTCCTAAAATAGTCAGCAGTGTATTCAAAATCTCTAGTGATTCCTGTGCGATTTGTAATAAGTCCAACTCTCTTTTTCTTGAGGTCATTAATAACTTCTCTTCCCAAGTTTTCCAATCCAATCTTTACTGGCACTATTTGGTAAAAACTCAAGACACTAAAGTCTTTTGGAGAATCGAAGAACGATTAGATGAGCGAAAATCCTTTAAACATTCTAAAAGGATTAGAATCAGCATCCTATGACGGTAAGTGGAAATTCTATCTGTAGATGGTGGTGCAACCAAAACCATAGCGGTACCCTATCTTGCGAAAGGGGAATTCCCGCCCACAAATGTTAAACATTCTAAAAGGATTAGAATCAGCATCCTATGACGGTAAGTGGAAATTCTATCTGTAGATGGTGGTGCAACCAAAACCATAGCGGTAGTTTATAACGAGGACAGAACAATACTAGGCGTAGGAGTATCCGGTTCAACCAATTTCAGGAACGTAGGCATTTCGACATTCAAACGCAATATGCTCACCGCCATTAAAAAAGCAGAAGAGAATGCACATGTGAATAGGATAGATGAATACACATTTGCTTTGGCGGGGATGAAGGATTCCAAAAAGTCCTCGGACAAAATTATGACAATTCTGAATAAGATCATACCTAATTCAAAAATATCGTATTACAATGACGGAGAAGCTGGATTTTATTCAAGATTTCCAGAAGGTAAAGGGATCGTAGTGGCACCTGGAACTGGAATGGTTGCGTACGGAATGTACAATGGCAAAAAGGAGAGGTCCTCTGGGTGGGGTTGGTTTCTTGACGATGAAGGGAGTGCTTTCAACATAGGAATGAAGGCTCTCAGGGAAACTACCAAGTCCATGGACGGGAGGGACGAGAGATCTCCTAAATTTAAAGAATTTGTCAGGAATTATTATGGCCTTTCTGCAGACAGAGACTTAATAAATATAATACACAAGTCCAAATTCGATATTAGGGGAATAGCCCTCCTCGCTAAGTTTGTTTCTGGCTTTGCTGCTGAAGGAGATGTTGTAGCTAAGGAAATAATGAACGATGCATCTGCGGAAACTGCCAACGCAGCAATATCTCTATATAAAAGACTGGGTAAACCAGAAGATATTGCGATTAGCGGATATGGGGGTGTATTGCGAGCAGGGGAATGGTACTGGAACCTGATAAAGAAAAGAATAGATGACAATATAGGCAAGAGGAAGTACAAGGTCCCACTGTACGGCTACGAAGCGATCATTGGTTCCATAGTTATGAGATCCATCTCTTTGGGTTTCAAAATAGGGGACGACGAAATAAATTCCCTTAGGAATCAACTGACAAAATTCATCGTTAATTTGAACATTGAAGACAGAAGGGAATATCTTCTGTTATGATCATGTGCGATTAACCATTCTTACCTTTCCATTCACATGGGGGGCTCATACAGACCAAGTATGGAGTAGACTGCAGTAATGATACTTTCATATTTTTCACTATATGAGGCAATGTACCCCACCTGAGTATCAATTAGTTCCCTATCGTTAGGAATGCCAACAGAGACAAAGCAGCAGTTGTTGTTTTTTGCTAATTGGTTAATTCTCTTCCAATTACCATTTAGATGGAGGTTCTTTCCAAAGAATATTATTTCTTCGTTCGAAAAATTCCATTCGTCATCGATATACTTGACGTGACACTCAATTCCCAAGCTCGTCAAATGATTGCACATGTTGTTATACATGTTGTAGGGCCACTCTTTAACGTCACCGCTTGATCTCAGTGGAACTATTGCAAGTCTACTGTCTGCCCTCAAATTCTTCTTTCTTAACCATCTCACAGCTTGGACTGAGATCCAGTTCATAATCTCACTTGGAGGTTTAAAAGTTCCAACAGCATGAGACCTCAGATTTTCAATTCTTCTGGACCTATCTTGTGCGCCTTCCCTGGCAACACTTTCTAGGGAATCGTACACTTCTAGGGCCAATTCTGGATCAACGCACTCGAGAATGTCTGCCCCTGCACTATATGCCAGTTTTGTAAACTCTGATGCGGAATAGTTGGACGTTATTGCTTTCATATCCAATGAATCTGTGATTATGACACTTTTAAAATTCAGGTCGTTTCTAAGACGGCTGATTATGTTTTTAGAGAGCGAGGCAGGAAAATCTGAATCTAGTTTATCAAACTTAACGTGGGACACCATAATGCTCTTCACTCCTGCACGAATTGCTCTCGAAAATGGTTTGCTGCTTTCCATGACAGACTCCTCATCTCTCGAGTCTACTGGCAGCTTAAGGTGTGAATCTTCTTTTACAAATCCGTGGCCTGGAAAGTGTTTCGCAGTGGCTGAAACACCAGCAGACTGAATTCCCTCTATGTAGCTATCTCCTAAGTCGGAAACTAAATCAGGATCTGATCCGAATGATCTCTCCATCACTATAGGATTGTCGTGATTAGAAAATGTATCTAGAACAGGTGCGAGATTCCATTCAATCCCGAGTGAATATAATTGGTAACCGGTTAGCATGCCTGAGTATCTGGAAACGGCTTTACTGCCCAAAACTCCGAGTGCGTAGTTACTTGGCAAATAATCCAGATCTCGAATTCTGACAACATTCCCACCCTCTTGATCGATTGCGATCAAAGGTCTCGCAATTTTTAATTCTTTGTCATATATCTCAAAAATCCATTTGATTAGCTCTCTTATTGAATCTAATCCCGTGAAGTCTCTTCCCATCAAGATTATCGAGCCGGGTTTGATCTTGTTGATAATATTCCTCGAACGGACCCTGTCCATCCCATATATACCAGTCTGCAAGAACAAGCCTGTCCTCATAATCAAACATTCGGTACTGTTATTTAATTTAATAGTAAAATCAAATTCTCTATGCTGAACTTAATTATCCGGAAAGCATTTCTGAGCATGATCTCCTCAATTGAATACAAGAAGATCGAGATAGCGATGAAAAAACCCTTCGTCATTGCTATTGGAAGTACGGATGTTTATGAAGGATATATCGTAAGAGTCAAGACAAAGGATGGATACGAAGGCATTGGCGAAGCTGTACCAACTCCGCACATAATGGGTGATTCTATGGGTTCAGTCGAAAATGAACTGAACATTTTCTCAAAGAAACTGATAGGCCTCGACATCAGCCCTGAGAGAACTAACGAAAAAATGATTTCTCTGGCCAGAGATTCCAAATCAAGCAGGGCTGCAGTCGATATGGCTATCTGGGACATTATTGGTAAAAAAGCTAATCTACCGATTCACTCCATCCTGGGAAACTACAGACCTGATGCTGAGACAAGCTACACCGTTGATCTTGTGGAGCCTGAAATTGCAGCAAACCAGGCAGTTGAGCTATTGAATGAGGGAGTTACAGTTTTCAAGATCAAACTTGGTTCTGGAATCGAGAAAGACTATTCAAGAGTGGAAAAAGTGAGGAAGACAATAGGCGACGACAAGCAGTTATATGTTGACTTCAATCAATCTTACACTGCAAAGAAGGCGATTGCACTCTCAGAAAAGATATCGAGATTCAATATCGAATTCCTAGAGCAACCAGTTCCGGCAGATGATGTGAAGGCGCTCAGATTCGTGAAGGACCATACGACGATACCCGTGATGGCGGACGAAGCAGTCAAATCCCCACAGGATGCAGTCAGAGTTATACAGAACGAAGCAGCTGACATGATCAATCTGAAGCTCATGAAATCCGGGGGCATAACTGACGGAATTGCCATCATAAAGACGTGTCAGTCTTTCAGAATTCCGGTTATGATTGGGTGTATGGTAGAGACTAGACTTGCCAACACCGCTGGATTACACATCGGCCTTTCGTACCCTGCAGTCAAGTACACTGATCTGGATGGATTTTCGAGCCTCAAGGAGGACATCGTCACCGGTGGACTCGTCTTTAAGAACGGAAAGAACTACCTCCAGGATGGACCTGGTCTCGGAGTGAATCTGATAAAAGGATTCTAAGCCATTGCTCAAGAAGAGATATTAATCTCCACCGTATCGGTTTTAAAATGAGTGAAATACTTTCGTACGTATTCAAGGACAAGAGAGGGAGCCTCCTGTACTCTGCATCACCTCACCGAGCTATGATACCCGCTTCAAACATGAAGATAGTGACTGGATTTGTTAGCTCGGTAATCCTTGGCGACGATTTTGAGATAAAGACTTATTTTAGAGTTTCAGAAAATGACTTGATAATAACTGGCGGACCCACACCTTTACTTAGGATCGGAGAAATAGAGAGAATAATTGAGAGACTGAAAGACTACAAGATTAAGCGTGTCCTGTTCAACAGGAGTTTTGACGAGGACTATTATGCCCCTGGATGGCCCTCAGAGGATCAGAGAGAGTGCTATCAGTCTAGGATTACCTCTTTCTCATTAAATGAAAACTGCATACCGAGAAGTGAAACTGAAAATGGCATTAACGGAGTTGAACCTCACTCTGGAAGAAAGATAACAGACATTCGTCCATATGACACCCTCTCCAGAACACTTGTTTCGAAGGGTGAACGGGACATATTCCCCCTGTTCGACTTCACAGATTCTAATGATGGAAAATTGGTCTATACCCACAAAGAAAAGGTCGGAGATATACTGGAACATTTGGAACCAATTAGTTGTAATTTTTCTGCAGACGTTTTGTTCAAATTCGTTCACCACTACAAGGTCGGTCAACTGGGAAGTTGGAGGGGTGGTTCATCTGTGACGAGGAATACATTGGAGAGGATGAACCTGTTGAAACCGAATTTGACGATAGTTGATGGGTCTGGTCTCTCCTCCTTTAACAAGCTGACTCCTTCCTTCATTTCCGATCTTCTCAGAAAAGCTCTCTCGATTGAAAACGGAAAGTTCATAGAACATATGGCTTCTCCCGGCGACGGAACGCTTAAGAAAAGACTAGATGAGTTCAGTGATTATGGTATCAAAGCCAAGACTGGTTCTCTCACAGGTGTAGCAACCATTAGCGGGTTCATAAAAAAACTGAATGTAACCTTCAGCATAATGTTGAACAACACTGAGAAAAAGGGAAAAGATGCACGCAACGTGCTTGACGATACTCTCACGGAAATGATTCATAAGATCGAAAAAAATAGAAAAAATGGACGAGGTAACTAAAGATGTGAATGGATGGAGGAGACGCTCAAGGTGGAATTACAAAAGTGACAAGCATATCATCTAAAGTTTCTTCTCTCTTTATTATTGTCTCCTTCTGACCATCAAGCAACAATTCAGTTGGTCGTTTCAACAAATTATAGTTTGATGACATAGACATCACATATGCTCCGGCATTCAAAATCGCAATAGTGTCTCCAACCTTTACTCTTGGGAGTTGGATTGACTTGAACATCACGTCAGTGTTCTCACAAACTTGTCCAGTTACTTTTCCCGTTTCCACCAAGTCTTCCGTTGCCCTATTGGCGACGATTAAAGGATGTACGGCTCCGTACAAAGGTATCCGAAGAAGGGAGTTCATACTTGCATCGGTGCCCACTATGATCTCGTCATATTCTTTGATATTCGTTACTGTTGAAAGGAGCACAGCTGCATTTGCAATTATGAAACGACCTGGTTCTACTATCAGCCTGCTTTGTTTGAAGAATCCCCTGGATTGACTTTCCTGGAAATTGGTAAGGATATTCTTTGCAACCGCCTTTATATCGAGTTCTTCTTCGTTCTGACGGTATGGAACCCCCAAGCTCCCACCGAGATCCAGAAATTCAAATTCTATTCCCACATCTTTTGAAATCCTTTCTGCTATTGAAAAGAACAACTTTGAAGACTCCTTGAAAAATGATGGATCGAGAACATTCGACCCCGTCATCATGTGAATTCCAAATTCCTTGCATCCATTATCCTTTGCAGCTCTGTAGGCTTCAACGGCTGCGTCTGCAGGCATTCCGAATTTGCTCCCTTTCCCCCCCGTCACTATTCCTTCAAATTCTCCTTTTCCTATCCCTGGATTTATTCTGTACGATACGACTTTCGGTAGGTGATCTTTGATAAGTTTCATTTGATTGATGTCATCGAAGTTTATCTTCACTCCTTTCTCTGAAATTGCTTCGAGTTCTTTCTTAGAAAGATTGTTTGGAGTTGCTATTATTTTTTCTGGGGAGATACCAACCTTTATGGCAAGTTCAACCTCGTTAAGATTAGCCGCATCTATACCTACCTCTAATTCCTTGAGAATTCTCAAAATCGTAGGATTGTAATTCGACTTTACTGAAAAGTGTATTGATATGGTGTCGGCTCCAAACGCAGTCAAAATCTTTTGTACATTTTCGACTATTTTTCTCTTTGAATAGACTATGATAGGTGTACCATATTTCTTGGCTAGGTCGGGCAGATTCCTATTGTCCAAGTACAAGGAATTGTCATTTACTTCGAAAAAATTTAGATAATTCACAAGGTAATGATTAACTTTTATTATTTTAGGTATTCCTTGTAGACTTTTTTGTCGAGTTGGGTAGCCGTGACGCAAGAAAGGTATTTACATAACTTGCTATGCCACTTTATGTGTAGGATGGTGTTACTTTGGGGAGAATTCAGCCCTGAGTTTGAATCTATTTTCAGATCTCTGGCTGATGTCGCTGAAGACGATCCCCTTGCCAAGAAAAAACCAGTTTCTCACAGAGATGGATGGGGTCTTCTGAACTTGTATAAAGAAGGTTTAGAACTGAAACGTTATGGAACTCCTCTAACCCTTCGGGTGCCAACCCCAAAAGTCGAGAACGGAGTTGCGATCATCCACGTTCGATTGGCAGCTCCAAGCGAAGGGATGGGCGTATTAAATGCGCATCCATTTCATTTGCAGGACGAAAGATACGATGTTTACATATCCCATAATGGATGGTTTGACAAGTTTGAGATGAACAAGACTCTGGGTCTGGGGTCAGTTAAGAATATGAACGATACTGAAACATTCTTGAAGCTACTGATGACCCAGAATGGATCTATAGAAGATAGAGTCAGAGAGGCCCTTGATATATCAAAAGAGAACGGATACATAAAAGGAGGGGCAAACATCTATGTAGTTGCCACAGAAAGGGAAACAAATGCCACGCACGTGATATACCATTCGGATGTAGCTCCAGGAAACGACTATACGGAATACGAAAAACTGTTCCTATTGAGTGGAAGCAACTGGAGCGGAGTCATATCAAGCAGCCTAAAGGAGTCGAAATTCTTCCCCAAGGGAGTGAATATCGAGGAGATCGAAAGAGGAAGAATCCAAGGTACTTTGGTAAAAGTTTGAACTTGAAATGTTTAAAACTCTCCTCTGTTATTGCCAGCCGTGCTCCAGGAACTGCCATTCCCCTGATTGAACATCTTCGAGAAAGTCCTTGGTCCATATGTACTCGGGATGATTTGCTAGAAATTTCTTGCTGTCAAATTCATCTGAACAGGGCTTACCCCACTTGACGTAAGATTCTCCTTTCAAGGCACCATCTCCGGAGACTATCTTCCCGTCGATTGCTCCAAACGGAAAAAAAGGACCTTTCTTATCAAACACATCTAGATTGGGCTCTATCTCCCTATGTCCGCAGATTGAGTTCTTGCCTGGCCTATTCTTCTTGGAGTCGTAATCGAAGTGGTCAGCAAGTATTTCCTTGTAACTGGCAACACTAAGGCCTTTGTCTTTCATGAGATCGTTTAGTCTGTACAACCTGCTGTTGTCTGAGTTTATCGTTTGATCATATACTATATTGGATTCCTTCCTGACCTCGGGAAATTGCACAAAGTTACTGGACGGAATGAAACCATTATTCTTCTTTATGAGAACGTGATTAAAAGTGGCAATTTCCAATAACCCTATCTCTTTGCTCTTGCCGTCTCCCAGAATATAGTCGTTGGCGTATCCTCCGGTGTTACCATCAATAATGTGTTTCGAAAAAGAATCAATTGAATCCGCATATTGGATAGCCAATCTCAATCTCTGGAAGATTGGAGTACCTTTCAGACTGTAAGTATTTATGCCGTCCAATGTCGTCTCACTGGCCATTATTCCCTTCTCGTTGTAATAGAAATCAGTTCCGCTAAATACCAGACCGGGTGCTGTCTGCATTGCGAAAGAGTATCCCTCGTCTGGGACAACTTTCAGCATCAGATTGAAATTGACACCGGTAAAATACCTCCACCAAGTAGTGTGAGCAAGTATGACGTCTCTGTTTACGGTATTGTCTCCAGTGGCCACAAACGAAGTGCAGGATCCGTTGTTCCTTGCATTATCCATTGCCAAGAAACTATCGGCGTCGAACGAGACATTTAGCGCCAATATATCTTCAAAATTTATCTCAGTATTCGAGACTGAGTTGTATCCATCTACAATACCCTCCATTTCCTGCATTATTCGCTCATCAATCACGTGGAGGAAGTTATCCTTTGAGAACTCTTTCAGCCATTGCCAGTTTTTTGAAAAGTCGTGAGTGAAAATGAAATTAAAGCTTTCCAAGGTTCTCTTGATTTCCTTGCTGAAATTCTTACCTACTTCCTTTCCTATCTCTGTAGGGTTTCCAGAAACTTTTTTGAAAATGAATTTGTTTCGTTCCATCGACCTGGCACCTCTTTTCCCATAGTAGTTCGATTTTGAAAATAGTTTCGGCTGCAAATGAGTGTGTTAGTCTTCTCTTCACTATTGAATAAAATATAGAATAATTACAAATCTCTTTGAGAGGAGGTCTTCTTTTTCAGTTGTTTATAGCTTGAATGGCGATAGTTCTTCACCATATTGTAGCTTGGCCCTATTCAGACGTGTTATTTCATCATCGAGCTCTTTGAATACCTGCGGCGGGGTGGTTTTCATACCGGAATAGACCTCTCTGATCCTCTTGTCCTTTTCTATCAATTTCGCTACCCGTATTTTGAACTGATTTTCGTACTGCTCTTTAGTGTAATTTTTGTTCAGAATATTTTGGAATAGTGGTTTCAAATCCTCGTATTTTGGTATGAATCCAATGGGAGTTGATAACGCTTCAACTTCTCCATGAACCCTCCTCTCCATCCACTTCAGCCAAACCGCCTTGTCCACCTTGTCGTTGAGAAATGTATCTTTCTCCTTGAGGAAATAATTCACTGCAAAGATCAATGGTTTCTTAACCAGCTTGGAACCAAACTCGATGTAATTCTGCAGGTACTTTCCAAGATCGACGGATAGAAATTCCATAATTGACATCGCGTTGAAAGTTCTGACACCAATCTTCCCTATTGAAGCAGCAGTTGATTCTGACTCGATGCTGGCCCCCTTGTTCACTACACCGTGGTCCCATGATAAAGCCTCGCAGACCGGTGGCCACGTATCGCTATCTCTTCCACCGAAAATAATACCTTCAACAGGCACACCCTCTTTGTTTTCGAGGGCCCCCTTGTCCAATCCTTTAAAAGAGCTAAGCTTGACAGTAAATCTCGCATTCTTGTGCGATGCCGGTATTTCTTTGCTTTCCAAGTCTTTGTTCCCCTTTTTCCACGATCCGCTATGATTTTCTCCATTATCTGGTATTGCGACACCCATTCCATTCCAATATGGCGATCCGTCATTTACCAGAACATTTGAGAATATCACCTCATCATTACTGTGAAGAACTTCCCAGATGGTTCTATCATCCTCTCTGTTCACTCCATCAATGATTCCGAAAACACCACTCTCAAGATTTATCCCCCTGGCATTTCCTTCCTTGATCCTTATGAAAACGAGGTCGTCTCCCACTATCCTCTCAGACGGGACCATACAAGTGGAAGTTTTGCCACAAGCCGATGGGAAAGCACCAGTGAAATAAGTCACTCTATTCTCTTTGCCGTTGACTCCCATTAGGAACATGTGCTCCGCCAACCAGCCTTCTCGAAGGGCCTTGCTTATAGTTAGTCTAAATGCAAGCTTCTTGAGTCCAACCGTATTCCCTGCGTACTGAGTATTTATCGAAAGACTCCTTTCGCCTTCAAGATCGAAAAAGACCCTCCTGCTCTTGATGTTCTTCGTAGTCTTTCTTGAGTCGACTTCTCCCTGGCTGTGCACAAATCTCAGGAAATCCGTACCTGGATTCTTAACAAAATATTCGTAGTCCGTCCTGTAAAGCATCATTTCGCTGTGCATCACATAATATGAATCGGTAATCTGAACTGCTTTCCCTGAAAGGGGGGAATCCTTCGGCCCTAAAGAAAAGAAACCAACAAGCATTGTTCTTCCTTTCATTATCCCTTTCATGAGGTTCTCTATTTCAGAGATCCCGGAGTCTCTTTCCATCGTGTTTATGAAAGGTAACTTTTCGCCTCCTACCGTTAGAACTTTTGTATTCTCCTTATCTCTTGCCTGGTCATAGTAATTGTCAAAGTGATAGGTGTGGTTGGAAGATTTCAACTGTCTCTCCTCTCCATTATCCAGTGACTTCTTTCTTATGAGTTCATAGTCTTCTTTTGAATCAGTTACAAAGTACACCGATGAAGGCTTCATTAGATCTACATAATGGGTTACGAATTCCAGAAGTTCTTTGTTATCAATTAGTTCGATTTTGTTTAACTCCGAGATGGGGAATACTTCTGTATTTTCCAGAACAGAATTTTTCATCAAATCCTTTAGAGTTAATATTGTTATAACTTTATCTATTACATTTTGTCAAACAAAATTTGGGAAATTTTAATGGTTTCTACGATAAAAACTGATAGTCTAATTTTCCATCTTTATGACCATAATAGAATGGACTAAACAGATTCTTTACTGCGTCTATATGTATAACCATGCCTGCACGGACATGCCGAGAGGGTGGATTGTTGAATTTACCCTTCCATACTCAAGCGAGAGTATCAGATAAGGGATCTATTCTTTTTTCTCTTCTTCTGATTTCTCGTCCTTATTTTTGAATCCTTTTACTAGACCCTTGCCGAATCCCTTCACTACGCCTACGCCTTTGTTAGCTACCTTCCCTAACTCTTCTCCTGACTTTTCGACCACACCTTTCTTTTTCTCTTCTTCCATACTTTTGACCTCTTATGTCTTACTTCAATTTAGATATAAATTTTTGGATTGCTCCTTGCAAATTTCACTTTCCAGGAATCTACCTGTCCCAATTCCCCCATGACAGATGCTAATCTTATTGTTATCTTGGATCTTCTCATACATCGTCGTGAAGAGAAATGCTAATACGTTGGTTAAGGAGGGTCGGAGGGTCTCAGAAATATCCGCAAAAAACCGTCCTGCGGGATGCGATTGGATACATTCGGTCTAACTATCTCTCAACCTGAAGAGTTACCTTGTCGTCCATGATGTTTCGAACTGTCACCGTTTCATCAACGTTCGTATCGGAATCGCAGACAAAGCTCCAATCTTCGTTCAGAACGTTTACCGTTCCCCTTTCACCAGCCCTCGCTGCCTTCAGGATTTTTCCGGAGTGACCAATGAGATTTTCTGAATGAAAATACCTCTTCTCTATCCTGGTCACAACGGTCTGACTGAAGCCCACAAACAATATCAGGGTGAGGAGAAAGAACACGATTGAAAGTGCCAGGAAAAATGGTGTATTCTCTCCCGTCACAAGATATTCTACAAGTAAGAATGCTGAAAAAGCGAGCAGTACAATCAACAACCCCATGGTTCTGTAACCGTACTTGACAGTCAATCTGGATGTACCTCTGTTCATACTTTCGACTACCGCTCTTATAATATTTGTTGGGAGTTTGAGGGAAGCTGTAAAACTCCAATGCTTCAGCATGGAGATACACGGACTTTCCTCAAGGAAAGCATTAGTACCGGGAATAACATTCTATTAAACAATGTTCAGAACTATTAAACTGAAACTTCCCTACGATAAATCACTTCTGGAAACAGGAGAGAGATTCAGGGAGGCATGCCAGATGGCTCTGGACTATGGATTTTCTGCACGTACATTCAACAAGAACAAGCTTAACAGGGCAACGTATGAAGATGTCAGGAAAGCCATACCAACGCTTCCGTCTGCACTTGTCCAGACCGCAAGGGATACTGCATCTGAATCATTGAAACAGACCAAACTGGAGAAGAAAATACACAGGAAATCTCTGACCATAAGGTATGACAGGCGAACGTTCAGGTTCTATCCTGATTCGCACACAATATCGCTGACAACGGTCAGTGGCAGGCTGGTATTTCCAGTTGCCCTTTCTCCACTCATAGAGAAATACAGGGGAGAATATACCAATGCACAGGTATTCATTGACACAAAGCATCGGAAGATGTCGGTGATGATACAGGTGGAATTGCAAGATAAGGAGGTCGAAAAAAAGGTATATAACAACATAAAGGTAATGGGAGTAGATAGAGGCATAAGGAACATGGCGGTATTATCGAATAACATCTTCTTCAATTCAGCACAGCTGAAGGACGTGAAGGGAAGATATCGTTACAACAGGAAGAAATTGCAGCACGCAGGCACTCGTTCCGCACATCTTAAATTGAAAGAATTGAGCGGAAGAGAGAGACGGTTCGTGCAGAACACAAATCATGCAATTTCAAAGCAGATCGTAAATTTTCCATTTGACGTGATTGCACTTGAAGACCTGGGATCGGCAAGAATGAGAACGAAGCGCAATGGAAGGAGATTCAATCGTAAACTCGGTTCATGGTCTCCTCATCACCTGGAGCAGTTCATCGAATACAAGGCCCAGGAAAGAAACAAATCGGTCGTCTATGTGAATCCTAGATACACATCTCAGAGGTGTTCATCCTGCGGATACGTCCATAAGGACAACCGAAAAGGATCTGTTTTTCGCTGCCTGAAGTGTGGATTCGAGCTTCATGCCGATCTCAATGCATCAAGAAACATCGAGGTACTCGGTAAATCTGAGTACTTCAGGCTGCTGTCAACCAGCCAATCGTTGCGGTTCGATGAATCCATGCCTACGGACGTGGCGGAGACCAGCAACAAGCTGCAACCCTTCAGGGTGCAGTAGTTGACTACCTTGCAATGCTATTTTCCATTTCATATTTTTCGTTCTCAGAAATGGCTTTATGAATTGCTACAAAATGTCCGCAATAACCCTGTTCATCCTTACAATAAACGTAGGGATCGCTTCTACTAGATTGAAATCTTATATAATTGGGAACCGTGAACGAACCTGGTTGAGGAAGAAAATAAATAGGTATTAGGAATTGAGACTTAGGAGATGGAATCCTCCCGCGCTGCTCGAGCCAAACCCTCTCAAGAGTGATGATTCCTTATAAAGGAGTGGATTTCGTGGATGACATTCAGAAAGAGCTGCGAGAGAACGAGAAACAATTGGCCTTACTCAAGGAAAGAATAAAGGTTGCCGGAGAGGACTACGAACTGTTCATTGGAAAGTTGAAGGAAGTGGAAAGATGACCGAGCATGAAACAATGGTGAAGCTGTGGTCCTTAAACAGGCAGGTTGCATCCCTTCGGTTCAAATATTATGAACTCTTCACTACCAACCGTATACTTGCGATGAAATTATTTGGGTACAGAGCTACCGAGCCAGAAAAATTTTCTGATAGTCTGGTTAAGAGAATGGAATTCTACGTTCTTGATGGTAGAACTGTTGATATGCGGATGAAGGAAGCTGAGTCCGATAAAGGAAAAAGTAAAGAGAAGACCGAGTGAACGGACCTTGAAGAAAAGGCTCCCTCAAACAGAAAGAATGTTTCGAGACAGTGACGACCTCATAGTTGGCCTTGCAACTGTAATCTTGTCATTCATTTCTTCTGTTGTGACTCCAAAATGGGAAATTCACTTTCCCGCTGCTAGCAGGTTTTCTAAGAATTTTCCCCTAATTCCTTCAGAGTCTTCACTCCCTATAGTGAGAGTTATAACAACCAGGTAAGTCTCTCTACCGATTTCCTCAATGTAGCTCTGGTAACTCTTTATTTCTTTAGAAATCGAAACGATGGATTCTACATCCTTCTTAAATTTTGCATAGTCCACATTCTTCAGAATTTCCGTCCGGATCTGTATTCTGTTTCTAACCGGGTTTACTGCAGTCGCACCTTGGATTACTATGCTATTTGGCATCTTTAAAACAGTTCCATCATCCTCAACGATGGTCGTGAAGTTCATGGATATGTCCTCCACCCTTCCTTTTATTTTCCATCTGAACTCGTCCCTCGATAGATACTTTGGAGGATAGGATGGCAGCATGTAAGAAAACTGCCACGAATTGAATTCGATATAATCGCCTGGGACGAACGGCCTAGACCATATTAGGAGGATCCCACTGAAGAAATTAGAAAGAATCTGTTGTGCTGCGAGCCCTATTATTGCACCAACAAATGCACCGCCTAGTATAATAGAGCTCAGATTCACACCAAGCAGGTCAAGAATGACCAACAGTATAATGAAATAACCAGCAATCGACAAGAGGAAGATCAGGGGTTTTACGTACTTCTTCTGAATTCTTCTTTCCAGAGATCTTTCCAGTGTCTTTAGAATCAGTCTAAGCACCATGTACAGAATTATTCCGAAGAGAGTAGCCTGGATTACGTTGTCATACTGTAAATAACCTATGGGTATGATAGATTTGATCTTCGTAAAGAAGAAAACTAGCGCAATTAGCACCAGTCCCGTCAGAACTATCCACCAAATCCGACTGACCAATCCCTTATTTTTCACAGTCACGCCACTTGAATATTTGATAAGTATTTTTGTGGAGTGTTCAGATATGAAGAATTAGACTGTCCGGATTATAAATGCAGACCCATTGTGTCCGGAAATTTTCACAGAAAATTTATCTCCGATAGGTTTCATCAGATCGCAAAATGCTTGAAACTGTAGCCAGACACCGGCTGCTATACGTATCTATTAAATCAGTAGCCATAAGTAGAAAAAAAATGGTTCTAACAATAGAGATAATCGAGATTATGCATATTCCACGGCAAACCCCCTAAAGTCGATATCTGAAGTAAAATCATTCGCAATACTTATATGAAGTCGTTTCGATGGAGCTTTACATATGAAAAAGAGAATTCGACGATTCCGCCTTCTGCTAGTTATACAGATTGCGAACAGGATTCTCGATTCGTGGAGGAGGAGTCTAAACAACTATGAATGACTGGAAGAGAGAGTTGAAGAAGGAGGAGAAGAGGAAGGAGATAAAGTATGCAAAGAGGGTCAGAAAAGAGGCTCTCCAAAAGGCACTAGCTAAAGAATTGAAGAAGAGTCGGTCTCCAAAAAAGAGAAGTGTTACGCAAATAATCAAGAAGGATCTCATGGAGGTGGAGTCTTCAGTGAGGGGTATTAAGAATAGTCTGAAGAAGAAGCCAAAAAGTAAGTCCAAAGACAAGTGAGTATCGCCTGCTGCTGATTCAATTCCGGATTCCTAAACTCCCAAGTATGGAGCGGTTGAATGAACCATCATAACAAAGAATAGAATAACTTCTGAAAATAGATAATAATCAGAGGATTTTCGTAGTTCCTCAGTAGAATCCAAACATTTGGAAACTTTTCTCACACTTTTGGCGTATCCTTCGCTTCCTGAGCTTGCTTATATTTGACATTCTCAATCTTGTTTCCTCCTCTCTTATTCCAGCCTCTAGTAATTTTGAATCACTTCACTACAATATATTTAAGAAATCTTCTTCCCCCTCACTTTGCTTTTTTCGATCTTCTTGGAGGTAATTTCCACTACTAGCAAATAATATCATTATTACCATTTCGCAAGGAGATTGAATTTCGTATTATGAAAGATAACTACACTTGTTCTTTCAAATACAATATGACTTTCTGTCTTGCTCTGTCGGACTTAGTCTTGATGCGGAGGGGGAGATTTGAACTCCCGGATCCCTACGGAGCCAGACCCTCAA
>JAMCQR010000041.1 GCA_023379555.1 Thermoplasmatota archaeon
GTGGATCTGAAGCGTATGATAGACTCTTCTCCATATTCTACACGCAGAAGTTGAGGAGGAAGAATTTCATAAGAGATGTACCACAACTCATCACCAGAAAGGAAATCCATCCTGGCTAATGCGCACACAAGACTGACCTGTTACATATATGGTAAACTCTTATATATAGAAAAACCCTCAATAGGTCATCATGAAGACTTATTTGAGGAAATTTAAGGCGTCAGCCTTTAGAAACAAGAAAATTGCAACTGCAATTATTTCAGCAATCATGGTACTGAGCGTGTTGGCAATACTCTCTTTTGGTATGCCGTCCGCCTATGGCGCATCTGGTTCTTTTACTCTAAATCCTACAGTATTCTCGCATTCAGCAACGTCTACCATCGTCCTAGCAAATGGAGGAACTTTTGCATCTGGGGCGACAGTTAAATTCTACGCCAGCACTACCACAACATTCAGCTCTTCAAACACAGTTGTTGGGACTTACTCTTTGCCTGCAGGGGTCACGACTCTTTCCAATGCAGCAGTAACCTTCAATCCTAGCTTGATAGCGGCAGGTAACTGGTACATTGCTGCTTCTGATGATTCAGGATCGACCTTCACCAGTTCAATAGCCATAACGGTCACATCGATCAACCCTAAGATTACACTTTCTTCGACATCCACCACTCCAGGGTCTACTGAAACTGTTACGGGATCAGGTTTTGATTCCGGCTCTACCGTATCGCTCTACCTCAGTTATGCAACCGGAACAACACTTGTTAGCACAGTTTCAGCATCGAGCCTTAACTCGGGGGTAACTTTTACCGTTCCAGATAATGTACCCGGAAGCTCAACCGGAGTGACGTACTACGTAGTGGCTCAAGAAAGTTCTACATCTTCAACAAACTATGGTATAACGACCGATGCCAGTTTCAGCTTAACGCCATCTGTAACGGTATCTCCGATCTCTATCAGTGGGGCTGCGTCTTCCACTTTCACTGTCACCGGTCATGGTTTTCCAGCAAGTGACTCCTTCTCGGCTTCCACGACTTCATCTCCCGTTACCACTATCCAGTTTGCGGGAGTAGATGCAATCAATCCATCGTTTAGTTCGGATAGTACAGGTACATTCTCCGTCACTGCAACCGGATTGTCTGCGGCTATTGCCCTGTCTACTTACAACGGCCTCCAGCAGATAACTATCCACGACTCCGCATCTAACACGTTCAGCAATGTTGACCCGATAATCGTGTCTCAAACCAACCCCTCACTACTTGGGTTCTCTTTTGCAGTTACAGCAACAACTGGCAGCACATACAATGTGAACGATGCCTTTGTAGCTACGGTGTGGGACTTTCCATCATCTCAGAGCGTTTCATTCTGGTTGGGACCAAATGAAGTTGGAAGCTTAACTACGGACTCCAACGGAGCCGGACAGCTTACCTCCGTTATTCCACCTGTTGCAGGTGCAACATACACTCCTGAAGCGGTGGATAATGCAACGAGTATTACTACCTCTCCTACTTCAGGAACGAGTTCCTATGCCATATCGGCCTTCTTCCGGGCAATCGATCCTAATGGAGCAGCTCTTATAGTTCCTGGTTCAAATCCAACCAGTTATGGAGAGTACGTTCCATCCAGTGGCCTGATAACGATACAGGCGTACGGTCTTACTCCAACAACCTCAAACTACGATTTCTATGACTCGGAGGTTGCGTCTGGTGGAATAGGTGCAGCGGGCCTCGTTACATCAGTGAAGGTAGGAACTGAATCTTCCTCCACCGGTAAGTTCACCCCTGCAGCGAATGGAACCCTGATATTCATCTATAGCCCAGACTATGCAGCGCTGAGTTCTCCACCATCAACTGGGACGACCGGAACCATCTCATCAGCAAACAGTGTTTCAGGGTACGATTCCAACAGTTATGCCTACTATGCCATTGGAAGTGCAACGGTAAGCACTCCCGGCTCGTTCAGCATTATTCTCGCGGGCGCCACTGGCCAGGGCTTTAGTTTCTCCGGACTTATTCCTTACACCGCTTCTCTGTACCCTGGAATAAGCAATCAATACAACGTCTATGTGGGAAGCACAGAACTGACTCTGAGTTTCACAAATCACTTCAGCGTCGTCACATCCGGTTCAGTCTTTGACACTGGAGACACATCATTCAGCTTCACCGCTCCTGGCTCGTTGGGTCTCTACAACCTCAACATTACTTACAACGGCGAGTCTGTTGCCACTTCTTCAGTAGCCACGCAGCACATCGTGATTTCCTCTGCGGGAACTTCGCCCTCGGCCGGGACTCTCGTCGTCTCTGCTTTATCAACAGCAGGAAACTACGAAGTGGTGGGATATGGTTATGAAGCCACCTCCAGTCTGAATTTGTACTACACAGTTTACGGAACAAGCGCAACATCTCACAGGACCACCATCTCGACATCAAATGGGGCATTTGTGAGTCAGATATCTCCAGGATCTGAACCAGCAGGGACATATTCCGTCTTCACACTGATAACTTCTGCTGGGACCAACTACTTCGTTTACTCAACCTACACCGTATCAGATAATCTAACGCTTGGGTCATACCACGGAAACGTAGGGTCCTCAGTCACGGTAACTGCTAAGGGGCTGGTAAGCACAGCTTATTACAATCTTTACCTCGGATCAACGCTGGTTACATCAAATACAGGCTCTTATTTTGCTGGAGGTTCGAATTCCTTCACAGTTCCAACTGTGCCCAAGGGCTCATATACAGTTAGTATTGAACCGTTGGGCTCTTCTACGGCGGTGGAAACTGCCGGATATCTGGTAAAGGCAAACTCCGCTATAGCTCTCGGCACATCCTCACAGTATGCATTCCCTGGACAGTTGGTTCAGTTCACGGTTGGGAGTCTCACTGCTCCCTCAATTGCAGCAGGAACTTATACCGTTGTTTCAACTACATACACAGTTTCCGTCGCCCTGAACAGCTCCCTGTTTACGACAGTCCCTACCAACTTCAGCTCCAGCAGCAAGCTGTCAGGATCTTTCCTCATGCCCAACGATGCTTCAGGCTCTTATTTTGAAGTGACGTTTACTGCAAACAAGACCGAAGTTCTATACGACAGCTCCACTCACGACTACTACACAGTAACTCAACCATTCACCGGAACCGAATTCGACTTCCTTGGTCTGGTATCTGGAAATGGTGCATACATCCTCGGTATCTCACAGGCACAGATTGCTGAAATTGAGGGGGCTGTAAATTCAACCATGACAGTTTCCCTTAATCAGTTGGATGCAGCAATATCCTCTATCAACGGCGATGTGGCAACCATAACTACTCAATTTGGAACGATGAGCACAACTCTGAACACCATAAATGCCTCCCTGACATCGATCAATTCGGGTGTTGCAACGCTTGAAACCACACTCGGACAGATAAAGACATCTCTCGCGTCTCTTAATGCGACTGTAGTCGCTTTAAACGGGGACACAGCGACAATCTCTACAGCCGTTGGAGTGTTCAACACCACAATAAATAACATAAACGCTACTGTAACATTAAGCAACGGTAACATAGCGACGATCAAAACCGACCTTGGAACGTTTACAGGAAACGTTACGAGCGTTTCGAACGGGATCGCAACGATACAAACAAAGCTAGGAACAATACAGACGAATACAAATCAGGTGGTGCCATCCTATGGAACTTCATTCCTCTTGGAGGTCATAATACTGATACTCGCTGTCCTGGCAGTCGCCTTCTCGGCTCTGGCGATGGTGAATTCTAAGAAATCGCACTTCAGAAGAGAGTGAAATCCTTTATTATTTTTCTTTTCTTTATTCCCACTATGTTTTGCAGTGAGAGGTGTGAAACTGATCCAATATTCAACATTCCATTCATCAGTTCCGGTTGGTCTGGTTGTTCCCAACAATCAATTCGAAAAATGGAAAAAGGAAGAGGGCTCTACCTCTTCCTCCGAATTAGCACAAATACAAATCCTACAACGACCAGAACGACTACAACAATTGCAATGTACAGCAGCGCATTCGTATTCTGTTGTGCTTGAATTGAGAGCTTTGCCAGAGAGCCGGAGACCGTTGCACTACCCATCAGTTGTGAGCTCGATTTCGCGCTGTATCCCGAAGGTAGGTGAATGCTGTAGGTATAAGTGCCATTTGGTACATCGAATCTCACGCCGTTCGAAGTCGAGTTGAGCGTTATATTGACGCTTTGACCGTTAAATGCCGTCCCAGTAAGTGTCACGGACCATTTCGTTCCATTCGGTATTCCACTCTGGTCCACGGCTATAGCATAGATGGCCAAGCTCCAGGTAATAGAATCACTCGCAGAATTGCCACTTACCGTTACCATTCCTGCATTTGGTGAAGAGTTGTAACCATTCACTATCTGGACCTGGTACTGGTAACTGCCATTCGGTTCCCTGATGGTTATTGTGCCGTTGGTTGATGTAAGTGTGCTCCCATTGAACGAAATACCCCAGGCAGTTCCTGACGGAAGACCTGACTCTGAGAATGTCACTACATACTCCACTTCAATGAATGTGACTGCCTGATAGACCGACGTACCGCTTACAGAGAAAGAGCCTCCAGGGGACTTATAGATCTTATCATTAGTTGCTATGTAATATGAGTAGGAATTGTTTGACAGGTTTGCAGCGAAGGACGTTGCTGTTATGGGACCAAAAGATTCTCCATTAGTCAGGTTGACGTACCACGACTGACCGCTTGGCAGTCCCTGCTCTATGAACGTCACCGGATACGTTTTCTCCAAGAATCGAAGCGTCTCTGTAATTGCGATTCCAGCAACCGTGAGGCTTCCCGTAGCGGAGGGGAGATAGTAGTTCTTGTTCGCATCGGCTATGGAATAGGTGTAAGAGCTGTTTGCCAAGGCAATGAAATAGGTGCTTCCGCTTATAGGCCCCGAGGAAGATTGACCCGTCACATTGACGTACCAAACGGATCCGAGAGGCAATCCTATCTCGTGGAATTCCACCTCATACACATATGCACCGATACTGTACTTCGCTCCAGCCGAGAATGTACGGTTGCCCAGACTCGTAAGCTGTCCTGCGGCATCGTTGTATATCTCGATGGAATAGGTTCCAGGGTATATTGAAATGTTGGCGTACCCTCCAGTAAAGTCGGTTGTGGAAGTCCCTCCCAGTATCAGCGTACCGTTTTCAATATTGGAGTATATGTTCAGATCCGCTAACGAGGAACTGTACCAAAGAGGGCGTAGCGAACCGCTCCCGCTTGCAACGTTAGCAAACAGTCCTCCACCCGCATCGAAATATCCTGCACTGACTGCGTTGAAGACTCCCTCAGCTGTGTCGCTCCCAAAGTTGAAGGCATTCTGTATCGTCTGGAAGTTGTTTCCGTTCCAGTACTTCAATTCAAGATTGATATCAGATGTCAAGAGCTCGGTTTGACTGCCTCCTCCCGGTCCACCCATAATCAGTTCTGCATCGTAGAAAGTTACACCGTTAGGCTGATACACGTTCCCATCAACAAGGAAATATGGGGTGGTGTAAAGACTCGTTGTGAAGATCAGTCTGGCATTATCGTAGGTGACCCATCCGTATCCGTCGTTGTACAGGAAGTCTACCTCAGGGAAGCCTTGGGAATTTACGAAAGTATCAGTCTCCATGAAGAACGTAGTACCTTGACTAATGGTCACATTGTTACCAGGCAGGTTGGCGTTTGCGAAATCGTAATAGAAGTACTGGCTCCCAGATAAACCTACAGTTCCATTCCCAAGAACGGTGGAATTGTACATCGATGCCCCGTAGGATGATACGTTCCAGATGTTGTCTATGAAAATGATATTGCCATTCGATGTGTTCAGGGCAGCAACGTCCTGGATCCAGTAGACATAAAATGTGTACTGGTTTACGAAGAAGTACATGTTAACATTCAACTGGAAAGTCATCTCTGTACTGTGAGTCGTAGAGGTGACCGATTGCAGCGAGTTGACAGTTACTGCGCCCTGGAAGGAGGAAGTTTCGTACGAATAGGGCACGCCGTTCTGGCCGATTCCGTAATCTGCTATTCCCATGGGTGCTGGCTCTTTCTGATACAGCGCGTTTACCGATACTTGCTGTCCAACAGGAAGAATGGTGTTCCCCGGATTGGGGATAAAATTTGTTTGGCCGGAAACTTTGCTTTCTGGGTGGTTGTTATCAGTGATCGTTCCAAAAAAATACGACGAACTCAGTACTAGCGCAACAACAACCGCAACAATGGCCAACGCCTTTGAGGGCGTTTCCTTATGAAGCGTCATATAATTGTCGATGAATTCATATTTCAGAAGTTAAAGAACTTTTTTCACGGATGAACTACCCCAACCTAACGGATGGGGCTTCCTGATTCAATGATCGACATCTGCCTGTATGGATATATTCCATGCATGCCCGATGTTGCGATCTCCACAGGCGTGAATTCGGGTTGCACCAACCCTACTTTTATCATTCCTATTTTTGTTATATTCCTTGAAGCATTGTAGTCCCTATCGATGGCAAGACCACAGGTATCGCAGCGGTATATTCTGTCCGATAGTTCCAGATCGTGTTTCAAGTTCCCGCAATCAGAACATAGCTTACTTGATGGATCAAACCTGCCTATCTTTATCAGGTTCTTTCCGTATATTTCCGTTTTCCATTCCAATTTTACCCTGAATTTGTGCCATGATGCATCGGCTATATGCTTTGCCATGTGGTGGTTCTGTTGCATTCCCTGAACGTTGAGGTCTTCTATGACAATGGTATCATACTGCTTGGCTATCGCAGTAGATACCTTGTTCAGGAAATCATCTCTCGTATCTCGTAATTTCTTGTATTTTCTCTGTATCTTCTGTATCTGTTTTGTCCTGTTTCTTGAACCTTTTTGTTTCCTGTTCAATTGCTTTTGCAATCTTCTTATCCTTTCTTCTGCACTATCCACAAATCTTGGGTTCTCTATTGCTACTCCGTTGGACAAGGTTGCATATTTTTCTATGCCCAAATCGATGCCTATTGCGTTCTTGTTGCTTAACGGTATTTTCTCAGGCATGCCTCTGTTGTTCTCATATATCATGGAACAGTAGTAATTACCAGCACTCTTTGTTATGGTTATCTGTTTTATTTCCTTTATTTCCTCAAGTTTATTTTCAGAACCCTTGAAGTATATCCCTTCATTGAATTTGGGAAAATACATTCTGCTACCCTTTATTTGCATGTGCTGGGGGATTGCAAAATAATCATTGTTTCCTTTTTTCCTGAAGTTGGGATGATCACCGTTCTTGTGAAAGAAACTTGTAAACGCATTATCAAGAAATCGCAAGGACATTTGCAGGGACTGCGAGTTTACTTCATACAGCCACAGGTATTTCTTCTTCAACTCCACAAGCATGTTCTGCGTATCCATGTAATTCAGGGATGATTTCTCTGCATCCTTGTGTGCAATGTAGTATCTGTCCCTTTCAGACAGAAAATAATTGTAAACGAATCTGCAACTGCCGAAATGCTTTTCCAACAATACTTTTTGTTTATCTGTTGGATAAAGTTTTGCTTTGGTAGCTGTTATCATTAGTTATAGACAGTGTAGATGTACTTATAAATCGTTTGTTCGCTCTCATCCCACATCTTTCAAAAGAGGGCTTCTCGCTCACATGAGTTAAAATGTCAAGGGGATCTCCGAAATCACTTTCAATTTTCTCGTCCGGCTGAATAGAATCACAGAAACACCAGTAAAAACATAAATACAGTCCTCGTATTTGTGGTGAGAAGCGGGGTGGGGTAG
>JAMCQR010000042.1 GCA_023379555.1 Thermoplasmatota archaeon
AAATATCACCAAGTATCTCATGAAGGTAAAGATAGTCACCGACGGGATAGTAGAAAAACCCGATGTGGTGGGAGCTATTTTTGGCCAGACGGAGGGCTTGCTGGGTGATGAACTAGACTTAAGAGACTTGCAAAAATCAGGAAAAATAGGAAGAATAGAAGTAGATATCGAATCAAAGAACGGTAAATCTGAGGGAACTGTTTACATTCCATCTGGGGTTGACCAGGTTGAGACGAGCATTGTAGCTGCTAGCTTGGAGACGATAGACAGGATCGGACCTTGCAAAGCGAAGGTAGAGGTTCTTAGTGTAGAGGATGTCAGGGTAGCCAAGAGAGAGAAGGTCGTCGAGAGGGCAAAGGAGATCCTTGAGAAGATGCTTGTGAACAACAAGAATCTAGGAGAAGACCTGGTCCAGACCGTAAGGAGTAAGGTGGAGAATGCTGAAATTGCGGCATATGGCCCCGACAAGCTCCCGGGAGGACCCAACTTGAACGCAAGCGAATCCATTGTTGTGGTTGAGGGAAGGAACGACGTACTGAATCTTCTGAAATTCGGCATCAAGAACACGATTGCCGTTGAAGGGACAAACATATCAAAGACTATATCTGATCTCACGAGAAAGAAGACTTCCACGGCATTCCTAGATGGAGACAGAGGGGGAGACCTGATTCTGAAGGAACTACTTCAGGTCGCTGACCTTGACTTTGTTGCCAGAGCGCCTAGCGGATTCGAGGTGGAAGAGCTAACATACAAACAAGTGGTGAAGGCTCTCAGGGACAAATCGCCCCTTGACCAGTACCTTGCATCCCACGGAATGCAGGAAGAACTCAAGATACTCAACACTAAGACCGAGTCTGCTCCAAAAAAGAGGGAAGAGGAGGTCATACAAGTCGTTGCTACAGCAGAACCCCGACCAAATGGTTCTGCAGACAACGGACAGAAAGCTACGGGTGCAAAAGCATACATGAAAATTCTTGACGAAGCGTCTCAGGGAAAGGAAGTCAGGTTCTATGATGACGGGTGGGAACTGATAGGCAAGCTACCGCTCAACGAGGTCATAGAGAAATTCGCTTCAATCGACAAGAAATACACCAAGATTGTTACCGGAGGAATTGTTTCCCAGAGACTGCTGGATACAGCCTACACGAACGGGATCAGAGAGATCTACGGAATCAAACTTGGACACATTGCGAAGAGGCCAGCAGACATAAAGGTCGTAACCAAGGAATTCGGAAGGAATTAATTTAGATACAGCCTGAATAAATAGCATCAGCTTGATCTTTGATAAGGTCAACTGATGATTCTCCTATTTTTCACCCAACGATCAAATAAAAGTCTGTATTTTCAGATGACATTCATATAGATTTCTATGAGACAAGAAATTTTCTAGACAATTAAATGTGTGTCAGAAACGACAATGCGGCTCAAATTACATATTTAGCATCTTTCTTGCTTCATCAGAGATCATATCCAGATTCCACTGTGGTTCCCATACGAGCTCTATATCACACTGCTTCACACCAGGGAGTTCCTCCACTCTCCTCTGTGCCTCAACAAGAATCCAGTCAGTGACAGGACAGCTTGGTGCAGTCATAGTCATTCTGATGCTGACTTTGTCGTTATCGATGTCTAGATTGTAGATAAGACCCAGATTCACTATATCCACCCCTATCTCTGGATCACTGACAGTCTTCAATGCCTCGAATACCTCATCTTTTGATACCATTTCATTAAAATTGAACTAATGTATTCATATTTTTTGTCTTTTTAATCTGCGCCTTACAACATATTTGCACAGGACTCTCTATCAAAAATTAGACTTGGCAGCTTCAAAGGGGCAATCCAAATTCGAAGTTCCCTGGACTGTGATTCGATTTCTATCTGAATGCAGTCTGCAAAAACCAATTCAATAACGGCCTCGGCAAAGATACACTTCAGGCCCATCCAGAGGAAGCTTTGGAGCGTGTGAACACATTATTTATATATTCTTATCTCACATTACTCTACGAGCGTAATGAGAAAAGTCTCAGTTGTTATGGGTAGCACAAGCGATCTGGAAACTATGAAAGACGCAATAGTCACGCTAAAGGATTTCGGAATTGCAGTGGATTACGGAGTGTATTCAGCTCACAGATCCCCCGAAAGACTGGTAGATTATTGTTCTAACTTGAAGAAATCCGGGGTTGAAGTTGTCATAGCTGGTGCGGGAGGTGCCGCAGCGCTTCCGGGAATGATTGCTGCGCTCACCGAGCTACCTGTGATAGGAGTACCAATCATGGGCAAGACACTGAATGGGTTGGATTCGCTCTTGAGCATTGTGCAGATGCCTCCGGGAGTACCCGTGGCAACTGTTGGCATAAACTCATCCAAGAATGCGGCTCTACTTGCAATCAGGATGATTGCCCTCTACGACGGAGAAATCAAGGGAAAGCTTGAAGAATACATAAAGAAGCAGAAGAAGGATGCGGCAGAGAAGCAGTTGGTTCTCTGATCACTTGTATTTCTTGGGTATCATCTGCTCGTACCATTTCTCAGTGACCTCATCGCTCTCAGGTCTCTCCAGTTTGATATTGATTGACTGAAGGTATTTCGAAATCCTCTTCTTCGTTTCATCCCTGAGTTCGGTAGTAATGGAGAGCTTGTTTCCTGATCTCTTCCCTTTGAAGAATATAGGATCGTACCCGTCCCTTAGAAGGACCATCTTTCCCTGCGGTTTCCATCCGAGTATCAGGGAAACGTGCTCCATAGGGAGTGTCCTTGGCAATAACACAACATCCTCACTTCTTGTCGGAGGGGAGAAGCTCTCGTACTTCCAGGTGTACATTATCTCATCCCTGGATTTTAGTGGAAGAATTCTCTGGAATTTCCCCTGTTCCATCCCCGTTGAGAGGTAGCTCGAGATGTAATTTCCGTTCATTGATTGGCCAAGGATATTGGACAGTATCCTTCCATTGAATATACCTAGTTCTTTTGATATTCTGTCCATTGCGGATTCGCTGTTGTCAAGAATCTGGGTGAGTTGATACCTACCTTTGTTGTCTTTGTATACTATGCACTTTTTCAACATTTCATTCAGGTAGTTCAGTGTTTGATTTATCGTAAAACAGGACCGTTCAACAATTGCTTCCCTTGAGAGAGTAGGCATTTTTCTTATAATCTCGTAGAGCTTCTTTGCATTGTCGCTGAGGGAGTTGTACTTAATCGAAGCAAGAAGTGCAACGTTCTCCTTGCTGAGATAGCCCTGGGAGCCGTCGACCAGGTAACCTTGAACTGCCAGGTTGCTCATCACCAACTTTTCGAGATCTATGCTTCTGTCACTCTTCATCATGAGCTCAAAATTCCCCTTGTAGCCAAGTATTGAATCCAAAGCAACGACCGGATCCGAGTGCTTGTATCCATTTGTAAAGTGATGCTTCTTCACGAGGTAATGAATCATCTGCTCCTCGTCCATGGACAGGTCGTCAACGGTCGTTCCATTTACCATGAAATTTCTTACCATTGAGTAACCAATAATATCCATCTGTTCTTTTTCTGGTATCGGAAATGGAATTCTCCTGATCACCAGAGAATCGAATTTTTCTATCTTTGAAATTTCATTGACAACTTCCATTACCTGTTCAAAATTACCCGCATAATCTCCAGTGATTTCGAAAATCTCCAGGATGCCGTTCTCTGTTGCGGTCTCAATACCCAGACGAACAGCCCCGTCCTCAAGAAGGAAGAAAGTCATTCCTTCCCCTGTTTCACCCTCGATCCTCTCCCTGTTCATGAGGAAGAGCGGGTCCCTTGTGCTTATGACTGCCTTCTGTTTTGAAAACGCCAGATCGGTGTACAGGTATGTAGAGTGGCCACTGACCATCTTCTTGACGTTCAACTTTCCTATGTATTTTCTCACCAGCACCCCGAAGGTCTGAACGATTTCTTCGATGCTGATCGGGCCGTAGGTTGAGATGAATTTCTCGAGGAGTTCTACAGGTTCCTGTGGTTCCACCTTTACGTTCACCGGTTTACCACCCTTCAGAACAACGTAGTTGTTCTTCATCAGTTTCTCGAAAGTGGTCTCCTCGATGTCCTCCACTCCGTACCCTCCCTTCTTTATCTGATCTGTGACGTATTTGTCCTCTCTGCTGAGCTCTTCAATCCTGTTGAGTGAGACCATCTGTGGCAGGTACTTTTCGTCGAAGAACCCCTTTATCGGCCCTGCAAAATGACCCCAAACTATGCCCTTTGAATTAATTTCCTCAGTTGAGTACCCTCTAACAGCCAGTGAATTTTCTGAGCTGGCAACGAGGTAACTATCAAAATAACTCTCACCCCTTCTCTCCAAAGACCTGTTCAACCTAATGCGTCCTATTTCTACCTCGTCTGTCGATCGTAATTTCTTCAGATCTTCTGACAGAATGTATTGCCTGTCGACCTTCGGGAAGAATCGCCCTGAAACGATCACTTTCTTGGTGGTCTGATCTTCGATAACTTCCTCAAGTTCGTTCATTTGGCCTATTCTGTCTACGATCTCGTTGAAGGTGAGAGGCCCGTTTTGCCACAACAACCAGAGCACTACTCTCTTCACAGATTCCACCTTCTCTGCCGTGTCGACTTTTCTGTTGTACCACTTCACCCTGTTCCCGTGTCTCAGGAAATAAGCGGTGTATGCTCTTTCCATCTTTCTAAGGACAATGAGCGCAGCCCCTGGATCGAGGTTGTTGTTCTTGGCGATCAAATTCGTGCTTTCTCCATCTTTGAAATCTAACTTATCCTCGCTCTCCTGCTTGAAGACTGATGCGAGATATGGTACGTTTTCCTTGAGCGTGTAGGTTGTTTTTCCCGTGAAAACGGGTACAATTTCCCCACTTGTAAGGTATTCGGAAACTGTCTTGAAGTAGTCTTCTGGAACATCCACTTTCTTGAGAGGTGAAAAGGAAACGGTCGAATAGATGTCAGCAAATCCGGCCTTGCGGAGGAATTCAATGATTCCGTTATTAGAGTCCATCAGCTGCTTTGATTCCTGGTAATTCATCAGAGATTCTATGTCCACTTCGGAGCTCCCTTCCAATCCCATCTTTGCAAGGAGAGCTTCCTGCAATTCCCGGATAATTGCACTCTTGTCCTCCATTAGCACCACATCGGTGATACCGGTGGATATTATGCCGAAACCAAACGGGCTGGGGTATCTGGTGTAATCCCTCGAAGCGACCTTTATGTCGCCGTCCCTGATGGAAGTTAGGATCTTCTCAGAGTTTCCGAGGTCCATGACTATGCCTTCTATTTCGCGGAACGTTTCCTCTATTATCGGGAAATTTTCCATTGAAAAGAGTATGTTGAGAACCTTTTCACTTCTGAGCTGCTGTCTGGCCACAGAGACTTCTCTACCTCTGTATCTTCTAAGAACCATGAAGGAACGTGTGGCGCAGTGCCTGAATCGCTGCTTGAATAGTTCGGTGGACTTGACCGCATTTCTCAGGGAGCCTCCAATTTTTATCGTTTGCAACAGGTCCTGTATTTTCGTAACTTCGACCTTCCGGTTGAAGGTCAGCATGAAACCATCATCCGTGAGAGATATCCTAGAATTCACGGAGAAATTCCTTGAGATGTTGAACGCAATTATCCTGCTGAGTGCGTCGTTCACCCTCCTCCCATAAGCGAAGTGGAAAATGACTGAAAACTGTCCGGCCTTGTCAATATACCCTTCGATCAACAAACTATCGTGAGTGGGGACGCCGTAGTCCATCTGGTTTGTGATGTATGAAATGACACTCCTGACACTGTTCTCATCAGCCGCATATTCATTCTTGAGAAATTCCTCAGCGGTTCCGTTCTTCATTCTTTCTTCAAGATTCTTTCGGAATTTTCCAACTTCAATTGAAAGGTCAAAAGTTCTGGGGAGCATCTCTCCTACCCAGGATGGTACGGTCGGTTTCCTTCCAGAGGCGTCCTTTATGAAAACTTTATTCCCCCTCATTCGGAGGAATTCATATGTTCTGGCACCTAGGACGAATATGTCCCCCCTGTGAAGTTTCTCAACGAACTTCTCAGACAGAGATCCAAGGTGCCTGTTATCGACTGAGAACGCGTCGTAATCAGCTTCCTCCGGAATC
>JAMCQR010000043.1 GCA_023379555.1 Thermoplasmatota archaeon
TGCTGCCTTGCCGCTCACGTCCATTTGCGAGTTAAACTCCCTTGAATGGAAATTGCAAATCTTTTCAGCCCATTTGAATTGACATTTGTATGTCTTTTAGTCCCCGGGTTCATACCCGTCATAACCACTTCCCAGATTGGAGAAGTAATACAAAAGGTAGGTTAACTTAGTAATGCAAAACCAGGGATAGTGGAGACCCGTGTTTCAATCTCCTGAATCTATCCCCATATCCCCCAACTTTGAAGCTCTGGTGTGTATGGTTTTCAGTCAAAGCAACTTCTCAAGTTTCTTGTTCGCCTCATCCCAGTTGACTATGTGCCACCAAGCACCTACGTAGTCTGCTCTCTTGTTCTTGTATTGGAGATAATATGCGTGCTCAAACTCATCCAAAATCAGGACAATTGGCATCTCTGCGAGATGGTTCATGAAATGATTTTCTACTGTCATTATGTTTAGATTGCTATTCTCCTTGTCATACGCTAGGACTGCCCATCCTGTACCGGGATTTGAGTTTGCAGCCTCGGTGAATATCTTCCTGAACTTTTCATAGCTACCATATTGCTGCTCTATCATGTCTCCAAGCTTTCCGCCGGGTTTGTCCCCACCTTTGCCTTCTGGCGCCATGTTGTTCCAGTATAGCGTATGGAGCTTGTCACCGTTAATGTTGAATGTGAGATTTCTCAAGACCCCATGAATGTCGTAGCTTTTTACCTCCTCCTTTATAATGCCGTTGAGCCGGTCAATAAGAGTGTTGGCTGTATTTACGTATCCTTTGTGGTGGCCGTTGTAATGAACATCCACTATGTCCTTGTTAATGTGGGGTTCTAGTCCGTCAATTCGGTACGGCAACTGGGGTAGCTCGTATTTCTTCAATCCCTTAAATTCCACCATTAAATCACCGCAATAAGATATGAAAGTTCGTTTTAATACTTTTGTTAGGATACTTGGAAATGCCTTTTGAATCTCTTTGTGCCCCTCGAAAAAATATAGCACCTAAATACAGCTCTTAGGTGAATTTTGGTTGCAGATGGAGAAAGTGGGTTATGGAGGGATTTCTCACTCTTTAAAAGGTGAACCTCATAGACATGCAGTCGGTCATTGCTCACTACATTCCTAATCCCGCAGATACATTCAAAATTTTGAAAATCCGTCTGAAGTATATCTTATTTGTCACGTTGTTGCCTGAAGTCCACACGAAAGCGTAGGTTTCATCCTAAACTTCTCGTGACTATTTTGGATTGATTATTCGATCAAACATCTATCTCTTAAGAAGAGCCTTCGCGATGACTATTTTTCTTATCTCAGTAGTTCCTGCTCCTATCTCATACAATATTGCATCACGCAAGTATCGCTCCAGGGGATAATCTTCCGTGTACCCATAACCGCCGAATATCTGAAGGGCTTCCTTTGCTATCTGGGTTGCTGTTTCGGAGGCCATCATGATCGATGCAGCGGCGTAGGAAGGGTCAGATATCGTCTCGCCTACTAATGAAGCTGCCTTGTATGCGAGAAGTCTAGCTGCCTCCAGTCTAGTAAACATGTAAGCCAGTTTTTCTTGAATCAGCTCGAACTCCCCGATCTTCCTACCGAACTGTTCCCTCTGGTTGCTGTAGTTTATTGCCTCATCAAGTGCCCGTCTAGCTATCCCTATGGGGCCAAAGGCCAAAACGGCTCGCTCCGCGTTCAGTCCATTATAAATGATATTTCTGGCTTGCCCTTCCCCCTTCAATATCCTGTTCCCCCCAACTTGTACATTCCTGAAAACTATTTCACCAGTAGGGGAGCCCCTCATACCCATTTTCTTTATCTTCTTCGGCGTCTCAACCCCATCGTCACGCTCTAGAATAAAGGCAGTATATGATTTTCCATTCTTCGCGTAGACAAGAAAAACACTAGCGAGTGGAGCATTGGTTATGAATGTCTTTGATCCGTTGATTGTGTACTTTTCGCCCTCCTTTTCATACTTTGTCCTCATACCCCCTAGTGCATCAGAACCCGCCCCTGATTCTGTCAGGCATAGGGATCCGATTTTTTCTCCCGACACGAGGCCCGGGAGATATTTCTCCCTCTGCTCCTTGTTTGCGTTTCTGAACAGGTTGTCCGCTACCAAGTTATTATGGGCACCGTATGAAAGACCAAGAGAACCTGAGAAGTATGAAATCTCTTCCAGCGCTACCCCTTCAGTCAGGTAATCTAGTCCGGCACCTCCGTACTCCTGTGAGATGGTCAACCCCAACATACCGAGTTTGCCCATCTCCCTGAATACCTCCATGGGAAAGTCGTCGTCCTTGTCGATTTTCGCTGCTATCGGTTCTATCTTTTTTTGTGAAAATTCTCTGACCATATCTCTAATCGCAACCGTGTTCTCTGGAAGATTGAAATCCATGATTATTCAAGTTCATTATCTTTAACCGAGTTAAAATATTTCCTGAAAAGAAAGGTTATAAGCTCCAAAAAAGTATGGTGATGCGCGATGGAAATAGTGTTTCCTGACATACCGGAATACCACTTCATACTCAAAGGTCTGTACACTGACCAGTTCGCTTCATATCCGAAATTCCATTGCGAACCAGTTACTGATTTCGGGACCACTTTGGAGGCGGATGTCGCCTTTGTGCCTTCCCCCGTGGCGATCCTGAATTCAGACGATTATGTCTTTCTCAAGACAGGAAATATCTTCTCCTACTTCTCGGGTCCGCAAATATATTCAAAAGAACCAGAAAACCACGAACTCTTTGTCAACGAAAAGGACTTTGTTTCGGAATACTACGCAAAGATACTCTTGGGGAACGTAAGTGTCAGGAAGGGTGACGGTTTTCCAAAAATCATGGAACCCAGGATTGCGTTGCTCAACTACCAGCCGGGTTATCCTAAAATAGACCTGTACGGGAAGTGGAATGACGCAGCATCCAATCTCCCTTTCCCACTCTATTCTGGTATGATCAGGAGAACCCTTAGAAACCTGAAGGAGATAGTCGAGGAGGCGATCCATTCATCTATTAAATATGCACTGGACAACTCCCCTTCAATAATCAAAGACATTGCGACGATGTACGGCATAGAAAATGTTGAGATGCTTAAGCGAGTGATGTTTCAGTTCATCAACAAGAATACTCTGTCGATTTCTGATGAAGAAGTAGAATCTTTGAAGGCACTCAGTCGGGAAATGGATAATAAGGGTTACAGAGTCAATAAATTGAAATTTTGAATTTCAGAGGGAGAAAACTGCTTGGTTACCTATTAATATTTAAAAATTCCATGACGATCGATGGAATACATTGAAGAAATTACCTCCCTGAAGAATCAGGTATCGTTTCGAGGGACCTTGGAGGCCCCCGAAGGTATTGAGAATGTGGTAATAGCAGGGATGGGTGGTTCAGGCATTGCTGGCAAGATATTTCAGGAACTTTACACAAAGAAGCCTGTAAGTCTTGTCACCTCGTATGACGTTCCTGAGTTCATTGGCCAGAAGACCCTGTTTGTAGCAATAAGCTATTCTGGAAATACGGAAGAGACCATTCAGGCCGTGAATAAGGCAAAGAAGAGGGGGGCACAAATTAGAGCCATCTCGTCTGGCGGTAAACTTGCAGAATTAGTCGAGAATACGGTCATAGTGCCAAGGGGATTCCAACCGAGATCGGCTGTGGGCTATCTCAGCGTACCCCTACTGAGAGGTTTTGGACTGCTGGACGATAAGGATGTTGAACTTACAAAGAATTTGCTGAACGACCTGGATACACACCAGTCTCAGTTTGAGAAATTCGGAAATGATATTTTCCAGAACAAGAGCATCCCTGTGATCTTTGGCACCCCTGGACTCAACGCGATCGCCTACAGATGGAAAACCCAATTTAATGAGAACGCGAAGGTACTCGCTTATTCAACTTCTTTCCCTGAACTAAATCATAACGACACCATGGCTCTGGAAAACACATACAGAAAGGATGAGTTCTACTTCTTTGTTCTCACCTCTAGAATGCTTGAAAAGGAAATATCCAATAGGATAAGGATAACTTCTGAACTCTGCAACATTGAAATGCATAAGGTTGAGGGCGAGGGGAACACCGTGTTTGCCAACACATTTACCCTGATACACAAGGGAGACTACATCTCGTACTTCCTTGCAAAGAAGAGAGGGGTTGATCCCAGAGACGTCGCGATTATTGAAAATCTCAAGAGGGAGCTTGCAGAGTCTTAGCGTGCTCTAAAGTAACAGCGAATCCAATAATACATGCAGTTATCAAACAGTGATTGACATAATTATTAATATAACGCCAACTTAAACCATGAAATCGAGATGACGGTTATAAAAAGGGAGGAGCTGGTAACTGCCCTGAACGTCATATTCAAACCGTCTGGAATGAACCAAAAAGAGATTGAAGAATTGGCAGACTATGTACTGAGCTTCTTTGGTTTTGAGGACACATTGGTAGATAACATCCTGTCACAACAGGACAGAGATGTCTTTTACACCCTTGAAGAGACTGGAATACTTTCAACGAGTAGCGAGGACATTACCCTTATGAAAGGGAAGACCTGGAGAATACACTACTGGCACATCAACGACCCGAAAATCAAGACGATCCTAAACAGCAGGAAAGAGGACGAAGAAAACATCTACGACAAGATATTCAAAGAAGAACTTAGATAAACCTGCACTTGAGCACAATGAGCGAAGAGCATCTGAAGATCAATCGTTTTTTCTTGATGGAGTAGCTTGATTTGGTTAATTTATAAATATTGATTTCGCATTTGCTAACCAATGGAAAACGAGGTTCTGAGCCTTCTGCGAAAGGGTAGAACCATGGTACTTTCGACCGAAGGGGTGGCCCTTTGGTCTGCGAAGGTGTTTTATGCTCTTGAGGGAGGACTAGTTTTCTTGGTAGAGAAGGGCAGTTTGACCCTTAAGAATATACAGAAAAATGATAGCGTCGTTTTCACGATCGATTTTGAAACTCCAGACCTGTTCATCCAGGGAACTGGCAAGGTCACGGTTCTTGGGGAACCGAAGGACTTCCATAAAGAGAGAGGGACGTTGTTGTACAAGGTCCCGGAAGATACCCTGTTTGTGAAATCAGGACACGTCCTGATTGCTAAATTATTACCAGATAACGTGAGATTCAGCGATTTTACCGCACAGCCGAAGAAAACGGATAACAAATTCAAGCCGGAGGAACTCACCGAAAATAAAACATTCAGGTACTGGAGAGCTCTAAGACCATGGTCATTCCAGCAGAGCGTCACCTCTCTGATATTCGGTGCCTTGCTTGCATTCCAGGTCAGCTTTTCTTATCGGATCAATCTCTATCTCCTCTTCCTTTCAGTTGCAGCGATCATCCTTGTTCACGGGGCTTTCAACGCTTACAGCGATTATTTCGATTTTACTTTGAAGACGGATAAACCTGAAGGAATGGGATCTGCTGGAGCCAGAGTACTCATAGACAGACTCATTCCAACTGGCAAATTCCTCTATTTCACAACGGGGATTTTTTTACTGGGACTCGCACTGGGCGTCTACCTGATTGTACTGAGACCTGTAATTATTCCTTACGTTGTTATCGGCCTGATTGCTGGCCTCGTCTACGGGCTACCAAAATTTGGATTCAAAAGGATCGCACTGGGAGATCTCGCAGTCTTTCTTGCATTCGGACCTGGAATCTTCCTAGGATCGCTCGTTCTCCAGGGAGGAGTTGTTGGGATCCCTCAACTTCTGATCTCACTGTCACTGGGGATGATAATAGTTGCAATCCTTCACGGGAACAACTGGAGAGACATCAAGGACGACAGAGAAGCTGGGGTCAAGACAGTGGCACTCTATCTGGGAGACAGAGGCTCCCTAATCTACTATGTATCCCTTATCTGGCTTTCCTATCCTCTATTCATCATTGCAGTAATACTGGAACCCAGACTATTTCCTATACTGGGGGCTCTTCTGACGATTCCGTGGGCAATAAGACTTACTAGAATAGCAAGGAACGCAAAAAACATGAAAAGAAATCTTCTAGATATGCTGACTGCAAACTTTACATCTCTTCACATCTATTTCTCTGTGGTGTTCCTCGCGGTCTTCCTTGCAATAATTTACTTTTTCCCGACACTACATCTCCCTTGACGTCAGTTCAAGAACAGGTCATCTTGCCAATGACTTTTGATTTTTGACCTCAAACACGAGATTGTTTAGTAAGTCTCTCATGAACTTCTCCGCAATTTCATCCACGAACTCTCCCATTTCATTAATCTTCTTGTCGACGAAATTTATGATAACTTCCGGTCTGTTTAAGATCCTTGCATCAAGGAACACGAACGATTGCCGTAGGTGGTATTGGGCTCTGGCTCCCCCTATCATGCCTGTTGAGGAGCTCATTATCGCCCCAATTTTCTTTGCAAACACATTGTTTGGAACGGATGCCCAGTCAATCGCGTTCTTCAGGTAGCCCGGAACAGAATAATTGTATTCTGGAGTAACTATTAGGAATCCATCGGAATGGTCTATGAGATTCCTGAAATCTACGACGGGTGCACTGGGTTCCCTCAAGTGATCTGCGTTGAAAATCGGGATACTGGATATATCGGCTAACTGAAGGCTCGAGCCTTCCGGCATCAATTTTCTTGCCTTTTCCAACACCTTTTTGCTAAAGGAGCCGTTTCTCAGGCTTCCCCCGATCCCCGCTATGACTACCTTGTTCTCTCGGTTCATGCACCCAGATTTAAACTATGTAATTAAGTTTCTTTAATTTAGTTAAATATTCCTTTAATCTATCTTGCCGTAGAACTGTTAGGATGCTACTTCCCTTGTCATTTTAGACTCTACCAAAATTCTTAATTGATGATTGGTTGCCTTAGTCATGGAAAGTGACTTCCCGAAAATAGATACAAGGGAAATGGGTTCTACTGGAGAGAAAGTCTCTGCAATAGGGCTTGGAACTTATGGAATAAGCAATTACAAGAAAGGAGAGGAGGCATTTGCTTATGCAGTAGAGAGGGGAGTGAACCTGATTGATACCGCCGAGATCTACAACACTGAAGATTTTGTTGGCAACGTAATAAGAAAGGTGGGAAGGGAAAATTTGTTCATAACCACTAAGGTTGCCCCCAAGAACCTGACCTCCAAGGAAAGCACTCTCAGATCAGCCAGAGGATCACTTAAAAAGTTGGGCATCAAGACAGTAGATCTTATTCTGATTCATTGGCCCCACGATACGATGAGCATCTCTGAACAAGTGAAAAACATAGAGTCAGTCCAGAAGGAAGGACTGACAAGATACATAGGTGTCAGCAACTTTTCGGTCAAGCAGATGGAAGAAGCCAGGAGTTCCACAAAGTCTTCAGAAATTGTGTGCAACCAAGTCGAGTACAATATGTCAAAAAGGGATGTTGAAAAAGACGTGATACCATATTGTGAAAAGAATGAAATGAGTGTGGTAGCATATACGCCTATTGAAAAAGGGACCCCTAACATGTACAAGGGAATGAAGGATGTGTCGATTAGCACGGGTAAGACCTCTATTCAAATCTCCCTAAATTTCCTGATGCGATATACAAGCGTATTACCGATTCCAAAATCAGAAAATTTGGAACACATAAAGGAGATACTCGGCTCAACTGGCTGGAGATTAAAGGACAAGGAGATTGCTCTCTTAGATTGAGGTTGAACCAGGGTGGAGAGTAGATCCTTCGATCAGTGAATGCACTCTTTGATTCGTCACATGTAAGTTTGCCTCCTTCCAAATAAATGGTCCCTGAAGGCAAAATAACCCCGGACCGATTCTCTTTGGTAAATTAACAAAGATGAGTACTACTACCTTTTTACGACAATGTTTCGTGAATGAGTTGAACGCAGGCAATTAAAGGCAGGTAATCATAGATTATGACTGCCATTGCTGCAGGAAATGGGTTTTATGCTGCCAATCATTTAGAGAAGGTTAAAAGACTGAGGCAGGAGATGAAACTGGATCCCCTACTCCCTCTCCTGAGCCTTCAAGTATCATTCTTCAGCGTTGTCATTGTATTTGTGACCATAGGAGTCAGTCCTTACTTGATGAACAGAAGTTTGGCAATTTCCGGTAGCTGAGAACGTTCCCCGCTACTTCGACTGGATTGAGTTTTGGAGAATGCACAAGCATTCCCCGCGTCATTAAGCTTAAATGAAGAATACGATTGATGAACCTTATGCGTAGAGAAGTTTCGCCCCTTATAGTAAAATATGGGTACAGAACTCTAGCTATACTAATTCTACTGGCTATCTTCTCTACATATCTCCTAACAGAATATTTTCTATCCGGCGAAAAAAATACTTTCTTGCTTGCTCTTTCTATTATATTTTATCCCATAACTATCATTCTCTTTGTTGGTTTCAGACTCACTGTAGTTGACAGGATTCACAAGAAATATTTTCATAACGAAACCTTAATAAATAAGAGCGGAAGAGTCTCAAAGGAGTCAGGGGTCGGTATCAAGGGATCTGCAAACATTTCGAATGAGGAATGGAGTTTCATATGCGACTCAATCACGAACAAAGGGGATACAGTGGAGGTTGTTGGGATATTGGATGATAACGTAACATTGATGGTCAAAAAGATTGCTTAATCATCAATATTTTCCACTTCGGCAATACACGTCGATTATGGACTTTTCTATACACGTAAAAATTATTGATTCTGACCAGAAATGTCTTTTAGGAGATGTCATGCGAGAAGTATTGTAATGTTGATTCGCCCCATGTAAATTAGTTACTTGGTGTATGTAAGTTTATTTAATATACTTTAAACGCTTTCTGGAAATATGACAAAAGTTTTGTTTCTATTGATGACAGGAAAAGAGGCGCCGGAGAAGGCTTATCTGTCACTTATGACTGTATCGAGGCAAATAAAGGCAAAGAGGTATGAAGATGCCAAGGTTCTACTGTATGGACCGAGTGAAG
>JAMCQR010000044.1 GCA_023379555.1 Thermoplasmatota archaeon
TGGTAGGCAGTGCCGTTGATGTAGAGGGTAGCGTTTACAGGGTATACTGTTACTACAAAATACCCCTCGTTGTTGTGCAAGAAAGTTACCGGATAGCTCAGGTTGTAACCATTCACCGTTAAAGACTCCGTGGTCTCGTTGTACCCCGGCATCGACAGAATGGTGTATCCCGATATCGGAGCAATGGAATAGGAGTAAGTTCCGTTTGGCACCAGGAACGTTATGTTACTCGAGGAAGACGATTTGGTTGTTCCATTAAGTGTCACGGACCAGGAGACACCGCTGGGCAGACCATTCTCAGTGAAGGTTATTCCGTAAAATTTGGGCTCAAGCGTAATGTTCAAGTACAAATATTCGAAAGGCGAGACGTCAACGGTAGTAAAATAGCTGACATAGCCTGGAGATGAGACCGCGAGAGTATAGTTTCCAATAAACTCAGGTACACTCGCGCTAGTAGCGAAATACGTTTCATTGTTTATTTCAATACTGGATGGGGTATTTACCTTGACATTTATACAGCCCGTAGGAGTGAGCTTTACTACCCCGTAGTAGGACAGATAGATGACATATGTTTCATTTGAGACTGTTTTCACATTGAATGTCGTGAAGTAGACTGAGTTCCCTGCCATTACTGCGCTATCTACAATTGATGTATTTCCATAATACGTAGTGTTGATTGCAGTCGGAATTTGTCTGGTAGTGTTGTAGATGAATATGGAAGAGGAATTGCCATTTGACTCGTAACCAGACAAAACGATATCTCTGCCTTGCCACGTGACCGTATCCATATATTCAGACGAAGGGAAGAGGGCGGAAATATCTTTAATACCCATATCGGGGTTGTAAAGGACAGTAAACTGCCTCATATTGTCGACGCCTGTTATGATCGCAGTCGTACCATTTGAAGATATGAAATCAGATGAAGGAGACCATTCATTTCCAGTCATTCCCACAAAGAACCCGCTTGGCATGAGTTGCGAGATGTCGTGGAATGACTTGTTCTGGAGGTAGAAGATTCCAATATCTGTGCCGTCCGATAAGACAAATCCTTGGTAAGAAGAAAGGTATCCTCCAGAATAGCGATCGTACCATCCGTTTGATGGAGTAAAAGAAGATGGAAGATAAGAAGAGAGATCGGTAAATCTGCCTCCATCGATCACTCCAAAGTATGCAGAATCAACACCCCCTCCTATAAAGCCGAATGCACTTGAGTTCATTTCAAATATTTCCGAAATCATCGAGGAACCGGCCTTCCAGGTTGCAGGGAAGAGAGTGGAATAATTTGTAAATATGCCTGTCGAAATATTGTAATAATATATACCAGGTCTATCCGGTGAGGCCGATCCACCTACCAGGAATCCAGTACCGAAAGGAACCGCAGAATCTGCAGTTCCTGAATAATCAGGGGATTGGAGTCTTTGCCCTTCATCTGATGTCACGTTAAGCAGACCAACCGTGCCTCCGGCATATAGAATATACCCTCTGTTATAGGCAATCTGGGTTGACCAGAACATTCCATTCATGGAGGATGAGACGTTTCTGTAGACCGCCCTTACCGACTGGTCAAACTGAACGGTGATTGATGATGTCGGGGATGAGTTCAGAGGGTAGAAATTATTCGAGGGGTAATAGATTGAATAGTCAGTAGCCACAGGTAAAACGTAGATGCCACTCGTACTGGGGGAAAGGGTAAGTGATCCGTTTCCCATAATGCTGTAACTCCTTCCATTAGCAAATATATTCCATTCAGTTCCTACAGGAAGGTTTTTTTCTTTGACTGTTAGGAAAATCTGCATATTGCTTTGCATATTGCTGAAGTTGAAGAAATAGACGCCTCCTCCAGTGGCGGTAAGGGAGAGTTTCTCCCCCTCCCAGTCTATAGTGTTGTTTCCTTGATTGATGCAGATTGAGAAATATCCCGATAGATTCTCTTGTATACCGTTTACAGCTACCGTAGTATTGGGCGGTATGTAACCGGTTAGAAGAGGTTTATTCAAAGTGAAGTTGAGATTGAATAAAGAAGGATCATACCATACTCCGGAGCCCAGCGTCGTTATGTAGGGCACATCACCGTAAACTTCAAACGACGTCACAGCAACCGTAGGTAGATTATAGTTCAGATTTAACCAGGTCTTGCCAAGATCGAATGATGTGTATACGCCGTAACCAGAGGTGAAGACCAATGCCAGTCCGGACGACGTGTTCAGGAACGAAATTTCCGTATTAGGAACTACCCAATTCCATGGTGATAAACCCTCGACACCAGCGTAGGAGAAACTCTTCCCCCCGTCTAAGCTCAGCACTGCGCCGAAGTATCCACCCCCGGGAGCAGACCTCTCTATTCCTGCAATAATAGAGTGGTTAAATGGGTCTAAAGAGAAGCTTAGAAGAGGGGCTCTGCTTACTAGGTCCCAGATGTGACCGTAGTCATCCGAAACGAGTACCCCTGTGGAATTCAGGACATAAATTTCCTTACCTTCCGAATCGCCAAGTTGAATCTCGTATACATCCTTCGGTGAGCCGTTCAGAACGTTCCAGGAGAGACCTGAATCGTGAGAAACGAATAAACCCAGGTTACCTGCGTAGTATACGGTGTCATTTGACGTAAATGCAAATCCAGCAGGCTCCAAAGCCTGGAAGTTATCTACTCCCGTCTGATTTATGGATGGCAGTTGATAAGTTAGACCTCCGTTGAGTGATATTGCCATATAACCTGCAGCGTACAGAATTATAGAGTTGTCATAAGGATCGGTAACCGCAATCCCTCCTTCTGCCCTCAGACCGGGAGTGCCGGGCGGCAACTGATTCCTGATATCCATTCCTGACCAAGCTGTGCCATTATTATGCGTCATATAAGGTCCAAAATCGCCGAGAGTGACAAGCGCATTCTCACCGCTTACAGCGACGCCAAAACTGAGGGAGGAAGACCTGTTGTTGAGGGCAGTCCAAGTCTGGCCGTTATCAGTTGACTTGAAAAGACCCTGGTCCGACCCCACGTACACGTTGCCATTCAGAGAATCTACTTCGATATCCCTGGTATCTGCAACGAGACCTGAGTGTATGAAGTGGAGACCTCCGTCATAGGACACTTCAACTCCCAAATCTCCTCCGACATAGATGATGCTGGAATTGACCGGGTCGTAAGCAACGAATTGTGGGGCATAGTTCGTGTCTATAGTATAATTCACTTGGGTCATGTTAACCTGTGTCCAGGAAAATCCACCGTTCAAAGACTTAAAGAGGCCGGGATAGCTGTACCCCGCAAATTCCTGATAGTACTGAATGGAATAATTCGAAGGGTCAACGGCAAAATGGACCGAACCCGAAGCGGGAAAGTTTCCTGTGAGATTGAAAGATCTTCCATTGTTGTTAGATATATATGTTGACACAATACTCCCATTCAAGACAGCGATTTCCGTGCTCTTTCCTGGCGCTACTATGCATGCCCCGACTATCTGTCCGATCCGAATGGAAAAAACAACACTCCAGCTTGACCCGAAGTTTGATGAAACTATGATCGAATTTGGCGTGGAAGCATAAAGAAGGTTGGATGAACCGTTATAATGGAGATAGTTCCCCCCTTGTAGATACGTTACCTGCCAGCTGGCTCCACCATTGATACTCTTGTATATGGCACCAGTGTCATTAACTCCACCGCTTAGGAATCCGTCAGCAGAAACAACAACATCGGAAGTATTCTCTGGGAACACCGCTATACCTTCAATCTTAGTGAAGTGAGGGTTGATCCCCAGGTCGACTGATGACCAGGTCTTTCCTCCGTCTTTAGATTTGAATACCCCTCCATGCCCCTCAACTGCAGAAGAACCCGATCCAGCATAAATAACAGAATTATTGAAGGGAGAAAAGCCAATGGAATCTACTACTCCCGATCCATTTCCTGAATAAGATGTAGTTGAGCCCGAGCTCAATGAAAACGGTAAGTTAGAAGGCCCCAGATTTTTCCATCCTTCTACCAGTTTGACAATCCCCTGGCTTGCATTCGAAAAGGTAGAGTTGCCGAGGGTAGAGCTGTCAAGAAGAACCGATGTCTTGGTCTGGTTCTGAACTATCGGTTGAAAGATCAGGTAGTACAGTGTTGTCTGTGGAAATTCATCCAAGAAAGCACCAACCCCGAATATCCTAATCATATCTGGAACTGGAGTCGAGAATGAAAAAGTCATTTTCTGTGACGCAACGTCATTCACGGTACCGCTAAAAGAAAGTACCTTAGAGTCGTATGAAAAGGTCTGATTCAAACCTTCAAATGTACCCATGTCATTGGTGTAGACGGGAATGTAAACGGGCTGAAGATAAGAACCGTTGAAATCACCCAGCCAGATTGACCGATTTGCGTAAGACGGTGCACCTCCAACTCCTTGACCGCTGTGCAAAATTCCAGATGTTTCTCCTGCAGATAAATTGACAGCAGGATTGTTTTCATACGCTGAAGCTATGCTTCCATCAGGCGTTCCGTTAACTCCAGTCTTTACGGTTTCTTTTAGCAGGTGAGGCGCATCAGCCACGAATGCACCAGCAAATGAAGAAGAGGTAATGACCAACGCAAGAACGATCAACAGCCGAAGAACTCTAAACTTTCTATAGTGCCCCAACAAAGCTGCCTTCATTTGAGATCAGGACCTAAATTAATATAAGCTCTGGGTATAAATAGTGAATCTACCGTATAGGTCTGGAATTTCGCAATTGAGGATTACAAAATGATGAGAACGATTATATTCCAAGAGCGAGATGATATGCATGATGGACGATAATGGATTGAAAACAATCAGTAGGGAGGCAAGGGATGAATACATAAGACTGGCACTGGCCGTTACAAAGACCGCCAGGGAACTGAAGAAACCACTGTCTGAACTGGGCGTTGATGAGCTGGGCGTTCATCTGGAAGAGATGAGGGAGGCTGCTCCATTCATTGACAGTCTTCCAAAGAAGACCATAGCTGATGTTGTTGAAGAGGAAAGATCACCTGAGGGTGAGATGACCCAGGAAGAGTTGAACGGAATGGTCGTGACTGTAGTGCAGAACGTTGTTGTTCAGGTGGGGTTCCTGATCCACAACATTCTCACGGGTGATCTTGAAGACCTTTAAAATCTCGGACTGAGGCTTGAGTAGAGATTACGGTGGAAGGATGGGAGAGCATGGAGGTTGAAGGGGAGTGAATGAGCAACAGGGGCTTCCCTCCGGCCAGACCTCTTGTATATCACCGTTGGATGGTCCACTGGCGAAGTCACTTCGCCTGGCGCTGGCGGTTGCTGCAGAGCCAGCAATGTCTGGGGGACATCCGACGTTCGGGAGGGAGGGCACAGTCGCCCCCTTCCAATTTCAGGGCAAACGGAAGAGTGCTGAAGGAGTTGATGCTGGTCGTATATTGCTTCTACGGTATTCGTCTCCCGAATGAGTGAAGGGTGCCAGTGGCGGTGTCTCAAATATGTTTCATCATAGTTATTGCTGCGTCCCGATACCCCATCTTCAGGTACATATTTCTCGCTGTGGAGTTGAACCCGAAGACGTTTAGCTGGATTCCCCCCCTGCTCCTTCTTTCCTGGCGGTTCTATCGAGCTCCCTCATTGCCTCCTTTCCGTAGCCCTTGCCCCATTGATTCTCATCGATTAATATGTCCCAGAGGTATGCCTCCTTCATGCCTTTGTCCCTGATCTCGTACCATATGGTCCCGACAGCATCATTGCCGTTCATGATATGCATTATGTGATGCCCCTCCGTCGAGAGACCATTTGGAATGAATTTCCTGACCTCCATCTCCGCTTCTTCGAAAGTTATGTCATCCCTGAGGAAGCCCGCTCTCCCCATGTCCCTGATCCACGACTCGACTGAATATCTCCAGTAATCAGGGAACTCTTTTTCAGTGACAGGCTCGAAATGTATCATCCGGCATCGATAATCCCTTCGCATTAAAAGGAATCACGCAAACGGATGGCGGGACTGTTTCATCGACAGGTAGCATGCCATAGACAATCAAACCATGTGCTGACTGTTCCCGGTCATCAAAAAAATGAATGGAGAAGTGGTCAGATTTCAGTTATCCACTTCTCCGGATTGTTTATTATCTCCGGCACCAGTGATTCCACCATTCTCCTGAAATTCCCCGGAGTCAATTTCCCCTCAGGAGAGGAACTCACCATTTCGGCGGGGAATCGTATGAAACCTATCACATCAGAATACGACGCCAGAACTACCTTCTTCCTTTCCCTGCCGTCCATCCGCATCCTGACGTCTGAAAAATTGATCCTCCTCAGGTCGATATACTCCCCCTTCTGGTAAGCAAACTCGTCCATGATAGGAAAGGTGAAGAAGTAGAATGATTCACCGTCCGAATCAATGCCCCTCACTATTGCAACCTTCGTCCCCTCGGGAATCTGCAGCATGAGCTCTGCAAGCTGGACCGACCATCCGACTGCTATGTCCCTCTTAGTTCTATCTGGAACGATTCCCGCAGGATTCAGTCCCCCGTCCAGAGGTAATTCCTTCCTCTCAGCCCCATCCATCGCTCATCCCTTCCTCTGAGCTTCCCTGATTAGTATCAGGTGCTGTACCATCATCTCCAGTGAATGCAGTGCATCGTGGAGTACGTCGACCAACACCTCGTAGACGTCCTCCCTGTTGAACATTGATTCCGGGTCGAGGCCCTTCTGGGTCCTCCAGGGGAGTTCCCTTATGCTGGGTACCACTTCCTCCAGCGTCTTGATGCTTTCAAACAGTGTTTTCAGGTCATCATCCTTCACTCCCCTCCCAATGATCCCTTCTATGATGTCATTGGAATACCAGAGCTTGAGGTATCTGCCCGTGCATCTCCGCACTCATGTCCCTGGGATTCAGTCCTCCCTGTTCCCTCTCCTCATCTATGAGCCTCTTCATCGCATCCAGATAGGAGATGAATGGAAGACCTCAAAGGTGCCCTAACACACGAGGGTGTTGATAGAGAAACTCGAGATACCTATTATGCAAAAGAGCGGGAGTTAGAGCTTAATTTTATTGCCAGTAGCTTTGCGACTCGCGTCACTTTGTTGAGAGTGCTATAGTCGATGTCGTATATATTTACGAAATGCGTTTTCAGAATAACCACTTCGTGCCCTGTTGACAATGGAAGATGATCGAGGAAGCTGAATGTCGAGTCGTTCTCATACAGAATTTCGGTCTTCACCGAATGATTGGCAATCTTCCCTTGAACCTGAATTATCTGTGCGATGTGACCATCTGATTAAGTGCCAAAATACGCAGAGTTCAATTATTCTAATGAAAATCTGAACCTACGAGCCTGGAACTTCCTTAGATTTTGAGATGAAGAACAACGGTAAGAGTGCGAGACCGATTGCACCCAATATTATCCAACCATAATCCGGACCTATCCCATGAGTGAATAGTGTAAATAAGAAAGGAGAGACCGAGCCAATTGCTATTCCCACAAAATTCACAAACGATATAGCAAAGGGGATCATTGACTTTTCACGAACGTGCTGCACGGCCAAAACGTATAGAGCAGAAAACCCAGAAACGACTGTAAATCCCGCCAAGGCAACGATGGCAGTGGTCAGTGCGAAAGTCCTGCCGAACGGAACCATCATGAATGCAAGACCTCCTATAACCATAGTGATGTAGGTGTACGGTCTTCTGGTCTTTGGGTTGGAAATATAGTGGCCAGCAACTATGCCTGCGGGGAATCCAATTAGCAAGAACACAAAATCAACCAATCCGGCTTCTGAAGATGCAAAATATAGAAAATTTTCGCCGAAGTATACCAGAAACTGCGCACCGACCGTTTCAACGAACATTGCTATAACGGTGCCAATCGGAAGAAGCCACAGGTACTTGTTTTTCAAGATGGTGAAAATCTTCTCGTAAAATCCAGTAGATTCTGCCTTCACTTCGTCTTGTCCTCTGAGCACAATGAGATTTTCTATACTTATTGCTATGACCAACATTCCACCCAGAATTAGGCCTGTTTGCCAACCAAGTGCTTTATCGACGAACACCCATCCAAAAGCACCTACTGCTCCGCCGAGATTGAAGGCTCCGTTGTAGATTCCAACTTGGAGGCCATAAGATTCTGGGGGAGAAATGTCTCTAAGAATGCTAAGTCCGGGTGAAAAGAAGAGGGCAGATCCGCTACCCGCAATGAATCTTCCCACAACGAGCTCTAAAAGATTCATAGAGAGCCCAGAAAATATAGCACCTGCACCAAGTAAGACGAGACCAATGAATGCTATTTTTCTAGAGCCGATCTTGGACGCCAATGCCCCTCCCACCAGCTGAAGCGCTGAGAGACCGATGTAGAAGGATGTGGTGGCAATCCCCAACTGAACCAGTTGCAGACCGAGGTCTTTGGATATGGCCGTCAGACCTGGGGCTATGTCAAACCAATTTAGAGCATAAAGAGCCCTTGCAAAGTGTACCGAGGTTGCCTTTAGCCTGTAACCCAAACTATCTCCCTCCCCGCGATTCTATGGCTTTTTTACAGAACTGATTCTGAATATGTAGGAATACAAGCACTCGAGGTACTTTCCGGACTTCCAAATAGTCGTGGGTTCCACAATCGATAATTCCGCTTTGAATATGAGGATTGTTTAGCAAATGACTTCCGTTAAGGGACTGGAAGGTGCTGGGGAGCGAACTTTTTAAGAAAGGAAATATGTTCAAACATGGAACGGATAAGTAAAAGGGTTTCAGAGTATCTGTCTTCAAACCCTTGCGCGATGGAGTCTCTGAAGTCTGGTATCGTGAACTATTCCTCACTTGCGAGGTACCTTATGAAACAACTCAAGACACAGAATTTCAGCGCAGTATTGGCGGCTATCAAGAGATACCCGGAAAGAAACCCATCGCTTGAATCGGCTTACAAGTCAGCACTGAACGAGTCCAGGATTGAGGCTTTCTACTCGATGACCAACCTGACCCTCCGAAATTCGACTGCAAACTTTGTTAAGGTATCCAAGATATATGGTGAGATTTTCGGCACAGGGGGAAAGATCAGAGTCGTACAGGGAAGTCAAGGAATCGTTGTTGTCATAGATAAGAAAAATACCCCTGATGTCAAGAAACAGTTTCCCCCAGAAGAGGTGCTTTCATTCAGGGAGAATTTGGGCGAACTCGTGGTAATATCACCTCTTATTATAGAGAAGTTAAGGGGATACGTTGCTTACATCTCTACCATTCTGGCAATAAACGGAGTCAACGTATACCAGATCGCCGCATTTTACAACGACGTAACTTACATCATGGATGAGAAGTACATGAGTTCCGCAGTTAACGTCATCACAAAGCTGACTTCTGTGAACTAGACTTACTAGCGACTTCGAACCTCAATCGTTTGTGGCCAGATGCTACGATTATCTCAAAATTTGGGTTTTCTGAAATCGTAATCACTTTGAACTTCCTTATCATAACTTTGCCGACAATACAGAATTTCGTCCCTTCTTTCTCTATCACGTCAATGGAAGCATAGCTCGTTATGGGTGCATAGTGTGGATAGAATGCAACGAAGAACAGTGCTGCGATTATGTTCATAAAGATGTATGTTGTGACCGTCAATGAAACTAATTTATAGGAAAGTGGCCCCAAAACGGCGGTCGCGATCGAGATCAGGTAATACATAGCTCCTTGATACGAACCCTGAGCTGTCACCAGTTTCAAATTGTTATAAACTATAATCGACCCCTTCAACCTGGACCGCAATATAAAGCCCCTTGCGTAGATTGCAACTATAATGCCTACTATAAGCGCGATGATTCCGGGAACTAATTGTGTTGTGCTCAGGTCCATGTCCCGACCTCCTTTTCAAATGCGCAACTCTGGCAGATGTCTCCTGGAGAAGGAGACCCACAGATCTTACATTTCCCCATCTTGATATCACTCTCAAGTGGGATTAATGCCTTAATCTTATCTACCGAATTTACTATAGAATGCTTTGTTCCAGGCGATCTTTCCTCCCATCTGTCAATAGACTCCCGGAATTCATTCCTGATCGCTCTGTCCGCATATGGACAGGTCGAGTGAGAAAAGTCTATTCCTTGGAGTATAGCATACAACATTACCTCCTTCTCAGGAATCTTCCTTAGCGGCTGGAGCCTAGGGACCAGACCATCTTTCGAGATACTGTGTGGTCCCATTCTTCCGATTCTTGCAATGTCCCCCCTGACCAGATTCATCATCATGGACTGAGCAGTGTCATCCAAGTTTAGTCCGGTAACCATATAGTCAAGCCCTTCTTCAATACCAGCGCCATTGATGAGTTTCCTTCGGAATACTCCGCAATAGCTGCAAGGGGTAAGTCGACCACCCTGGGAAACGTCGTCCATTGTTACGCCGAATGCATCCTTGATCCTCAGAATCCGATGTTCGATACCCAGTTTTGCCGTGAGAGATTCAGCAGCCTTCATCGTTTCTGGACGATATGAGCTGATTCCCTCATCTATCGTTACAGCGATGATACTCACGTCTTTCCTCATGCCAAAAATTCGCTTTGTCTCGTGTAGCGCGACAGAACTGTCTTTCCCACCCGAAAGTGCAACCCCGATTCTCACCGGCCTTGTGATTCTTAATTCGGCCCTGAACTCAAGATTCACCCTCTTCTGAAAGAATTTGATAAAGTGTTTGTCGCACAGGTGACTCCCATTGTACTTCAGGAAGGCAACGGCCTCGTTTTTGCACTGGGAACATTTCATTGCCCTTGTAGTGAAAAAAATTATAAAAGCCTTTTTTATTATTACCCATGGAAGATTTTGAAAAAGAACTCGCCGAAGTATCGAAATACTTCGAGAGTTTCGCAATGACAGATTATGAGCTGAGAGGGTTCTTGGCACTCATACTGTTAGGTGCAAGCACGCCAGATACAATAGCAATGACTGCTAAAATCCCAAGAACTTCGACCTATAAAGTCCTGGAAAAGCTCGAAGAGAGGGGTTTTATTACTTCCCTGGAGGGTAGACCTAAGGTGTTCAAGGCCAAGAACATCTACGAAATCAGAAAGAATTTTTCAAAAAACCTCGATATTCTATTTGAAAAACTAACCGATATGAGTGAGCTCCTGACCCAGCAAGGCCTTCCTCAGCTGATTTACACAATCTACGGAAGGGATCGGGTTCTTGAGAAGATGAAGGAGGTACTAAACTCCGCAGAGAGATTTGCATCAATCTCTACCCCGAAATTGAGAGAACTCAGGCAGGAACTAGGGAAAGAGATTGAGTCTGCCATAACAAGAAATGTCACAGTCTCAATTGTCGCACCGGACAATCAGCGCGTTCCTCAGGGCACAAGAGTCTTCAGGAACAATTCCCTTATAGCGACAGACATGGTTTCTGATGGTTCGAGAGCATTGATCGCAGCCCCTGATCTTTCTGCCTGCGGTTTCAGCGATAATCCTCTTCTAGCCGAGCATATAAATAGCTACATAGAGATGTTATCCAGCAGAAAAATATGAGACGTGAAACGGTTTGAAGATATATGTGATGGACAACGGAGGTCAGTGGACTCACAGGGAATGGAGAGTGCTGAGAGATCTCGACGTTGAATGTGAAATAAGGAGCAACGAATCCAAGATTGAGGATATCGACGATGCAGATGGTTTAGTTCTCTCCGGAGGCGCTCCTTCCATCGCTTATGAAAGTTTCAGATTGGGAAATACTTCTGAGTTCCTGGAAAAGATGAAAGTCCCTATACTTGGAATATGTGCGGGTGCTCAATTCATGGGTCTGTACTATGGTTCAAAAGTTTCCCCAGCGGTGCATCCAGAATTTGGAAAGGTAGAAATTACGGTGTCTAAAAAAGATTCAATTTTGAAAGGAGTTCCAGATAAGTTTGCAGCGTGGGAAAGCCATAACGATGAAGTGAAGGATGTCCCTCCGGGATTTGATCTTCTTGCATCATCGGAAACGTGCAAGGTGCAAGCAATGGCGAACAGCGGGTTGAAAAGGTACGCACTTCAGTTTCATCCTGAAGTGGAGCACACTCAGTTTGGACAGAATATATTCAAGAACTTTATTGAATTATGTGTTGCCTGAGAAATTCCTTGACACTTTCCTTGAAGGCATCGATGGAAGAGTCGTTGCAGATGTAACGGTCCGCCGTAGCTAAGACCTCTCCTATACCCCAAGAGAGTTCCCTCTTTTCTCTCACCGCGAATTCTTCTATATTCCTAGGGTCGTCTTCCCTTCCCCTCTTTAATAGGCGGGCATATCTTGTATCACGTCCGGATGAAATGCTTACAACTAGGCCAATTACCATGTCCTTTCTGAATCTTTGAATTTCTTCGATGTTCCTTACTCCTTCGACAACGACGAAATTACTCTTGACTCGTTCTATCGTTCTCTTCGCCCAGATGTCCATCCCGTTTGCCTTCCTTTCTCTCGATGCTATTTCTCCGCTCATCGAAATGCTGACCCCTGTGCTTGAGGTATACTCTCTCACAATATCACCCATGTTGATCACCTCAATCCCCATTTCACGTGCAACCATAGCGAATTCATCTTTGCCTGAACCTGGCATACCAATGATAAGAATTGCCTTCGCCTTCACGATACCCGATTAGGTCAAAGATATATAAATTTACGAAACAGGAAGCGACTTCTGCAATGGTTTGACGTCCTTTAGCTGCCCCAGAACCTCATCGCTCAGAACTATGTCCTTCATCCTTGAGGAACTGTAATTTAGGGTCGCTGTTGTCGTCCGCCCATATCTGCCAAAGCTCTGTACCTTCGAATCTATAAGTCCGAGATTGGTAAGTTCACCTATTATGTCTGCAACTCTTCTCTGTGTGAGGCCACTGATTCCCATCCTATCTGCTATACGCTCGTATAAATCGTAGAATTCACCCATATTTGAACTCCCACCATTTTTTATTTCGTCTATGAGCGAGATTGAGAAGAGAACTAGTTTGCTGTGCAGCGGTAGAGTCGAAACCGTCTCAACTACTACATCCCTTTCCAGCTTATTCTTTGCTTCATATATCGTATTGTCTTCTATTCGTTTGCCGTTGCCTTTCTCCGTCAGTTCAACCGCTATTCTGAGCATGTCGATTGCTCTTCTTGCGTCACCGTGCTCCTGAGCTGCAAGCGCGGCACAGGTCTTCATCGCAGACTCGTCTATTGAGTCCGCTATACCTGCATAGAGCGATCTGTCTCTCAATATGTCATAGATCTGGGAAGCGTTGTATGGATTGTAAACCATTGTCTCCTCTATGAGTCGGCTCTTTACCCTAGGGTCGAGATACTCTGTGAAACGCAAGTCGTTGCTGATTCCTAAGAGGCATACTCTGCCCTCGCTTGTAACTTCGTTAATCCTCAATAATTGATAGAGTACCGAGTCCCCACTCTTCTTTACAAGCTTGTCTATTTCGTCAAGTACGACGATTGTGATACCTGCGAAATTTTTGACCTTTTCCAGAACGGTGTTATAGAGTTTATCGAGCGGCCAGCCAGTAAATGGAAGCTTTTCTTCCCAAGATTCAAGCAGACCATCCCCTACAGCGAGGAGAACACCGTATGGATTGTCAACTACGCCACAGTTGATATCGATGAGCTTTATTTTTGAATCAAGTCTTGACTGCATAGCTTTAGAAATTTCACTCTCAACGAATTTAACAACGCTGGTTTTTCCGACCCCTGGTTTTCCAAAAATTATCACATTCGATGGTTTGTAATTCTTGAGTGATGGTGATAGAATCTCGGCTAAGAGTTCTGCTTCTTTTTCTCTGTGGGGAAGTCTTTCAGGTATAAAGCCAGGCTCTAATGCCTGCCTCTGCCCCTTAACGATTAAGGAGTCATTCGAGAATTTTTCAAATAAATTTTTGGATGAACTTCCCATGATACAGTAAGAAAAAAGTTACCGTATTAAAACCGTTTCTTATCATGTCTTTTACCAAAACGACTAAATATCTGGGGCTGTTCTGTCACCCCTATATTTCCATTGGAAACTGATTATCATCTGGTTTCCTTTTGACTGGGCCCGTAGCGTTTCCAGCCTCCTCCATTTCCACTGGAACCATTTTTGATTTATCTTTCTCGTCGAGCAACAGTTCCATCTCCCCGACCAGATAGAGGGACCCAGTAATTATTGTATTTCTATTCTCCTTTAATGCTGCCTCCAGTGCTTCAGAAGGTCTCTTTTGGACATAGACTTCTTTGAAGAACAGTCTCGCCTCTCTTTTCAATTCTTCACCATCCTTTTTCCTTTCTGGTTCATCAGGTTCCGTTATCAGTATACTATCAGAAACCTCTGATAAGTTCTGGAGTATGTTGTAGCTATTCTTGTCCCGTAGAACTCCAAGCACAATAAGTGGATCCTTCACAGAATATCTTCTGATGTTTGAACTAAGGATCCTTGAAGCTTCGGAGTTATGAGCCCCATCAAGGATCAATAATGGGTCAGATCTTCTGACCTCGAATCTAGCTGGAATCTGGTCCTCTTTCAATCCTTGCGTGATCTCACTCTTGCTCGGCTTTTCATTGATAGATTCACAAGCAAGGATAGCTGCAATTGAGTTACTGACTTGGTGCTCCCCGAGTGCTTTCAGCTCCACTTCGTAGGTGTCCATCTGGGTATCTACCACAAACTTGGTACCGGAAAGTGAGAAACTCAAGTTTCTAACTTCTAGATTTACAATATCCTTAACTTCAGCATCATTCTGCTTTGCAATCGAGCGCAAGATGGAATTAGCGCTATCAGGCATTTTGCCCAATACAACGGGCTTTCCTTTTTTGATTATCCCACCTTTTTCTCGTGTAATGTATTCGATGCTTCCACCAAGTTTATCAGCATGTTCCAGTGAGATACTCGTAATCACGGACACCTCCGGTGACACTATGTTCGTAGAGTCGAGTCTTCCTCCAAGTCCCACTTCTACTGCGGCTATCTGTACATTACTCTTCCTGAAATAATCGAAAGCCAGGTTTGTGGTATATTCGAAGAAAGTAAGCTGAGTCTCTTCCCCATTATATTCTATTTTGGAAGTGTGATTGGAGACGAACTCATCGATGAATGCCGACGGTATCTCCTTATCCATTACAATTATTCTTTCATTGAATCTTCTAATATGCGGAGATGTGTAAATACCCGTTGCAAATTTTCTCTTTAGAATTCTGTAGATTAGAGTTGTTGTGGACCCTTTCCCATTAGAACCCGCAACGTGAACACTCCTGAAGCTATCCTGTGGATTACCGAGGGATTCAGCAAGGGCTATTGTGGGTCCAAGTCCCAACTTTATCCCGAATCTTGAAAGCGTAAACAGGAATTTCTCCCCGTCCATCGGGCTTGAACACTTCCTTGAGTAAAAATGTTTATTTGCGTTCAAAATTAAGATTGTGCAATCAGTGAGAATAATAATTGTTGAACCCAAGAACCCGGGAAACCTAGGAGCGATTGCAAGACTCATGAAGAACTTCGGGCTCAAGGACCTGACCGTGGTAAACATTAACAGAATTCCCAGTGAGGATTTGTTTCGTTCAATGAAGGGAAGCGAGATACTTTCCAAATGCAGGATGGTAAGTTCGCTGCAGGATGCAATCAAGGGATTGGATTATGTTGCAGGGACTTCCGGAGTGAAGAGTGATTCTCCGAAGGAGGTACTTCGCAATTATCTTGAGCCAAAGGAGTTTGTTAGATTGACTTCCGAAATAAAGGGAAAAATAGGAATTGTACTTGGACGTGAAGATATCGGCTTGGTTAATGAGGAACTTGGAATGTGCGATTTCTTCGTTCATATTCCCGCAGATGATGAGTATCCTATATTGAACGTATCGAGTGCGGCTGCAATCTTGTTCTATGAAATGTTTGGTGGAGGCAAGAAAAAGAAGATAGAAACAATCGGCAGAAGAGAAAACGATAGGTTGATAGAAAAATTCCGTCAGAGTCTGATCGAGAATAACTATCCCAAGCACAGAGTCCAAAAGACAACACTTCTTTTCAGAAGAGTTATTTCAAGAGCGATACTCTCTCCCTACGAATACCGTATTCTGATGGGAGCCATCGGTTGCAGTCATAAGGATATTAACGATATTTGAACCACTCTAGAATTGGTGAAATGATCAACCCGTCACTATTGCAACAAAGGTCCCATTGTTGTTTCTTTTCACAAGGTGCGCTATTGCGGCAATGGATGCGGTAGCAGCAGGAATGGCGTCAATTCTCTCGTATTTCTTCAACAAAGTGTGATATTCGCTTAACTCTCCGTCCGTAACATACTCTGCAGTTCCTCCTGAATCTATTACTGCTTTGAATGCAAGGTCACCATCGTATGAACGGTAGTTGACTAAAGGTTCGTTTATTTCGGTCTCCTTGATTCGCTCAACTGGAAAATCTGTAATCTCTTTCTGACCCCTTATGAAGCTTTCAATCACAGGGTTCCCACCATCTGTGCTTGCAGCTATTATTCTTGGCAATTTCTTGGTTTTATTAGATTCTCTGAGATCGAAAAAACCCTTGTAAACTCCAGCAAGCGTCGTCCCATTACCTACCGGAACAGAAACCGCGTCCGGGATTTCTCCCATCGATTCAAATAATTCCGTGGATATTCTTGAGTATGCGAGTAAACCCAGATCTGGATAGGCACCGGCATTGGCGTCGAACCAGTTGTTCTCCCTTGCATCTTTCTTACTCATTTCTACTGAGTCTTCGTACTTTCCGGGAACTAGTATCAATTCTGCTCCATGCATCTCTTTTATTTCTTTAAGTCGTGGTGAATGGAACTCTTTCGGTACGTAGACCCTCGACTTCAAACCGCTCAGAGAGGCGTAATGAGCGATTGCCGCCCCGTAATTTCCACAGCTACCTACCACAATTGTATCGTACTTTTCCTCGAGTGCCTTCTTGACGTGTAGCGAAGCTGGCCTGTCCTTCTGCGTTCCAGTGGGATTCGTACCCTCGTACTTCACATAAAGTCGGTCAACTTTTAAGAAATCTCCAAGCTTCTTGGCGTGAATGAGTGGCGTTCCTCCTAGTTTTGACTCCTTTGCCTGCATCTTTGGGTTGTAATTGCAATCCAACTTAAATGCATTACCCGTAACAAAGGGTGAGTTCTGATGTGGAGAATCCCTTAAGGGAATTTTAATTAGGAACAGCTCTTGCGTTTGGTGCTAGTTCCTTCCTTTCTGGATCCGACATATATGGTTCTTCCCGTGATAAGAAACCCTTTACAAGCTCGTTAACATAGTCATTGATTCTTGACATTGCCTGGACCCAGGAATATTCACTCATTGCTGATGCAAAGTTCTCGTTTTCAACTATTACTGAAGAGTCGACTATCCTTCTAAGTTCCTTTAGGACTCCATATCCCCTTTTCTTTCTTTCCGGGGACTCGCTGTGGAATGGCATTATCCCTACCAGAAAAACCTTGTTTCCCTTTGAGTTTAGAGCTTTACAGACGAATTTAAGAACGGTAGAAGAGAACTCTCCTGCGGGGGAAGAGACGATAACCACCCTCTGATTCCTTTCTTGTTTTCCAATAAATTGTGAAATCTCCTCAAAAGAAACAAAGTTGGATGAGTCTATGTACTCTGAATTTCTATATCCAAGAGCTTTTACTATGTTCACTCCAGCACCTCCTATACCAATAACTTTAAAATTGTCTGACATATAAATGACATTGATATGACAATATATAAGCTTTTTGATTTAGGAACGTATAACTCTCCGGTAGTTTTAATCTTCCTTTTGGAAGGTCTCCTTTGACTTTTCCATAATATTCAGCTTTGCAAGTAGGAATTGAGGCGAGACTCTGAGAATATATTCATTCTCAACACCCCCCGAATATCCTTTTCCTATCCTGCTCTTTTTTACCAAGCCTGAGAGTTCTATCGATTTGAGGAACTTGTAGATCTTCGAGTCGCTCATGCCGCTACCCAAATCTTTCAAGTCCGATGTCTTGAATCCCTTCTCGATGCTTATAGACTCGAGCAACAATTTCAGTAGTTCAATCTCGTCGTCGTCAAGATTGATGAGAGAGCTTTCTTCGAGTGGAGGGGAAAAGTCTCTATATGCCTGAAGGACCTCGTCTTCGTCCAAGAAAACGTTCCTCGATTCTGCATATAGAGCCGAATTCCTGAGCAATTCTATGGCAACCCGTGCACTTCCATTTTCTTCCAGTAGGTCTGAAATCCTGTTAATGGCAGACTCTGTGTAAGAACCTTCGTAAAGACCATTGCTTGCTCTGTCTTTTAGAATTAGATATAGTTCATTGGAATCGTACTCCTTGAGTGGGATTCTGTTGTACTTACCAAGCCCTGAGAGCGTACTCTTGTCGAGATACATTTCTGGTTCCTCCATAGAAAGTAGAACCAATTTCACCTCAGGACCACCTAGTTCCTTGCTCCTCGAAAGCAGGTAAACTATCTGGCTGTGGGTACGTTTCAGTGATTGAGATTCGTCTAGAACTATCAGGTTGTTCCTGTCTGGGAGTTCTCTGAACAGCAGACTGGAAAGAGATTCCGAGCGAGAGTTTCCCAGTTCTGGTAGCCTTATGTTGGGATTGGCTAGAATGGTGGAAATTATTGCCCTATCTGACTGGTTGACGTAGCAGTTAACATAAGCCCCCTTAAATTCCCTGAGCTCTCTCAACAAATATTTTCCGATCAGCGTTTTCCCAGTACCTGGATTTCCCCTAATCACGAAAGAGGAGGATACGTTGCTTACGCGTATAAGTTCCTTGAGGCGTGCGATATACTCTTGTCGTGCGATGATGTTTTCAGGGATATATTCCTGAGAAAGGACAGCTGAATTTTTTATGATTTTCATCTGGGTTTTAGCCAATAAACGAAAGTTAATTATAAAACCTATTATGTCGGAACATGGAATATACGACCCTCGGAAAATCTGATCTAAAAGTTTCCGTCATTGGACTTGGCGCTTGGCAAGCGGGAGCGAAAGGCTGGGGGAAAATTGTTGACTCGGACGTGAAGAATGCAATTTTGACCTCTATTGAAATGGGATTGAATTTCATCGACACTGCGGAAGTTTATGGTGATGGCCATTCGGAATCAGTTATTGGTGAAGTAATAAAGGACATTCGAGACGAGATTATCATAGCGACAAAAGCATCCGGAAGCCACTTGAAGCCGGAGTACCTAGAAAGAGCATTGGATGGCAGTCTAAAGAGATTGAATACAAATTACATCGATCTGTACCAGGTCCACTGGCCAGACATATACATTTCACTGAAAGATACCATGAAGACACTTGAGAAAATGGCTAATGATGGAAAGATTAGATATATTGGGCTGTCAAATTTTAGCATTTGCCAGATCGAAGAGGCCAGATCCTACTTATCGAATTTGGACATTGTTTCCAATCAGGTGAGGTACAACATCATTCAGAGGGAGATCGAAGAAGAAATGCTTCCGTATCTTAACAGGGAGAAAATAAGCGTAATTGCTTATTCGCCTCTCGCCCAGGGATTGCTTACTTTCAAGTACGATTACTCTAACCTTGAGCCTAGTGACGTCCGAAAGAGCAACAAGCTGTTCTCGGAACAGAACATAAGGTTGATCGCACCATTCCTTTCTGTACTCAGAGATATCTCGCTAGAAACAGGCCATTCGGTTGTTCAACTCGCACTTAACTGGCTGATCTCGCGGGGGAATGTCATTCCCATACCAGGAGCAAAGAACAGAGATCAGGCGACAATAAACCTACAATCGAACGGATGGAGACTCTCTCCTGAGCAGACCAAGAAAATTGAAGACAAGTATCTGGAGATAAAAGATAAACTGGACACTTTCTGATATCTCTCAGTCTCTTGCTCGAAACCAATTTTCTATAGATTGGACTAATCTACTGCCTTATGAATCAGTTCTACGTTACGCCCAAACAGCAGTTCCTTGAACTCCTTTGATACATCATAGTTTCGGGTTTCAATATCGCTCTCTATTAACATCAATTCCGAGAGTTCATCCGGGTACCCTTCTGAGAATATGATCTCCTTTATCCCAGCGTTTATGATCATCTTCGAACAATCTGAACACGGATGGGTCGTTACGTAAATTATGCTATCTTTGATTGCCGTGCCATTATAGGCGGCCTGAATGATTGCATTCTGTTCTGCGTGAAGGCCCCTGCACAGCTCTCTCCTCTCTCCTGCAGGCACTTTCAGCTGATCTCGAAGGCATCCCGCTTCGTCGCAGTGCAGGGCTCCTCTTGGTGGGCCGTTGTAGCCCGTCGACATTATCCTCTTCTCTTTGACTATGACGGCTCCCACCTTTCTTCTAACACAGTTTGACCTGGTGGCAGCCATAAAGGCCATTCTCATGAAATATTCATCCCAGGAAGGTCTCTCCATTAATGTTATATCCCTACCTCGTAAAAAAGGATTTAGAACTGTAGTCAAAGGAATTGAATCCGTACGGTTAACAAAACACTTTTATTCAACAATATTATAGATAATCATGGCCAAGTATACATTCAAGTGTGCCGATATTGGAATGGATTGCGGATTTTCTACAGAAGCAGCGTCTAAAGAAAAACTTATGCCATTGATAGCAGAGCACGCTAAATCAAAGCATGGAATGGCAGAAATTTCCCCGGATGTAATGCAGAAAGTAAATGGAGCAATCAAAAAGAAATTGTTCTGAAAATCTGGTATTCATTTCAGGGTCTTGGGAAGTAAGAAAAATCGTAGGAAGAATAGGCTTCTTATTCTTCTGGTCTAGCCCTAGTTCACATGGATTACCGACTGGCAAATTTTCATTTCTCAATTTCAAGTGATATTACTTGAATGACCAAACTAAGAATGTTCATTTCTAAACAAGACAGTATTGAACTAGTGTAAAGGGAATTGCAATTCCATTGTTGACTGAAGAAAACAGAAATACCAGCACAGATGAAATGCGGGATTGTCGGAGTCTTCGTTTCGAGTCCACCTCTAAGATTCCAAAAAAAGGGCCAAGACGGGAATTTATGATGCGAGTTAGAAAAGTACCAAGCAAGCTAATGAAATTCAAAAAAAGTTTGGATAATGCTCCGGCCGGGATTTGGACCCGGGTCGTGGGATTGAGAGCCCCATATGCTTGGCCGGTCTACACTACCGGAGCTAAGCTTAATCCAATGAAAATATAAAACATCTCTCAATGAACAGAACTCAGGTATAGCGCAGTATTAAGTAAGTTGAGTTCCTTAGAGAACAGCTTACCATAAGATCTGCGTTGACCTATTGAAGTGACTAGAGTGTGAATTCAATCTTGCCGTTTTTCACGAAGTAATTGTTGGAGACTGCAGCGTCTTCATAGATCTTGAGTCCCTTCTCAGAAACTGTCATTCTCGAACCTTTGGAGAGAACCCTGAATTCCTTAATCCTGTCACCCTTCTCTCTTAGGAATTGTACTATCGCAGATTCGTTATCATCATCGCTCTGCGTACTGAGCTTGATAATTTCAATAGGAGGAACTGATGTTGGAGGAGGTTTAGTTTCATTAATCTCCAAAGGATTTGTCTTTGAAATCCTGCCTGTCATCATTGAAACTCTATCTATAGCCTCAGCCCTCTCTTTTGTCCCGCTCTCCTTCCACAGTGATATGGTTGTCTGCAATACAGAGAGAAGGTCATCTCTCTTTTTGGCGGACCTTTCATCCTTCAGGTCTTTTTCAGATACTATGACGTGCAAGTCGTTTTTTGCACGAGTAAATGCTACATACATTATTCTTGATTCTTCGTTCATGGAGAATCTGTGTCTTTCAGTCCTGCCAATTATCTTCTTGCTTGGAGAGCTGATGAAATCCTTGTCTCTCTTCGGAACGATTCCCGAATATTCATCTGAGTAATACTTATCCCTGTCAATTCCCGGGCGGAAATCATAAACTATTACAGTAGAAAATTCTAGTCCTTTGGCTTGGTGAATTGTCATTACCTTTACTCTCGTTTGGTCTTGAAGAAGATCCTCGATGGGTCCACTCTCCTTACTTTCACTGGCGTTCAACAGCCACTCCGCAAGCGAGTATGGAGAACCACCATAAGCAGCCACGTGGGAGGAGATGAGCTCGATAATTCTATAGAGTCGGCTGACTCTTTCACTTCCGCCGTTAGTACCAAGCAGGTTGGAGATGTAGCCTTCTTCAGAAAGAATCTTGCTGAGCAAGAAATCAATTCGTTCGATTTTCAAATCCTCACGATATCGGCCAAGTCTACTCTCTATAATCTCGTAGAACTTGTCTTTGGACCTCATAAGTTCTGTAACGTTCATGTGAAACAGGGGCGAAAATAACAGTGACGCTTGAGCGACCCGATCTCCAGGATCTGAGAGGTAGCGGACGAGCGAAAGCACGTCCTTACCCTCTTGCGACTTCAGTATCGACTCCCCTGAAATGAGGACGCAATTGATGCCTTCCTGTTTCAGGTATCTTTTCAGATTGAAGAAGTCTGAAGAAATTCTGCTGAGTACTGCTATGTTTCCAGGAAGTTCCCCTTCTCTTATTCGCGCCTTTATGACTTCGGCAACAGCTGAGAGTTTATCCTCAACGATGTATAGATAAGCACCCCCTTCGTTCTCTGAGAGGCCCTCCATCTGTTCGTATTCCATCAAGGAAGGAAAGAACTTATTGAAAAAAGAAATGAGATTTTTGCCGCTTCTCCTGTTTGTCTTCAAGCTGACCTGGTTTGAGATGCGGTCCGAGAACCTTCTCTGAGCTCCGGGATGCGCACCACGAAATGAATAGATACTCTGGTTTAGATCGCCAACCACGAAGAAGGAAGACCCAAATTCCCAGAATTTTTCAAAAATCGCAATCTGCAGTACATCGGTATCTTGAAATTCATCCACGAGAATGTAGCTGTACTTCTTTGCAATCTCTTCCCCCTTTGTCTCCATTATCTTAAGAGTGTAAAGTAACAGATCGTCGAAGTCCATTACTCGCCCCTTCTGCTTGGCATCCTGGTAACTCATAACAAATGAAGAGAGGAGGGACAACAACTCAGGTATGAGAGATATTCTCAATTTTGATGAGATCTCTTTTCTTATGCTTTCGTCGAAAACATCCTTCGAATATTCGGTAAAGAATGCCCCGTTAGTGAACACCATGAAATCAAGGTATCCTTTCTGAGATTCCATAATGTCGGTGCAATCCCTAATGATCTGCTCAACGTCTGTTTCGAATTTGTCTAATATTCCGTTGAGTATGAAACCGTCCTCGGTTACTCCTTTCTCGTTTCTAATCCTAATTATGAAGTTTCTTACACTCTTCTCCAGGAGGTTGAAAGATTCTAGTTCGTCCATCACTCTGAAATACCAAGGTATTCCAATTTCTGCTCCATACTTTCTCACAATTTTAGAACAAAAGTTGTGTATCGTTCCCACGTTGGAAGTCGGGAGTTTTCTTATGAGATCTAATTTCCCCTCCTTCAGTGCCCTCTTCTTCAGCCTGTCAATAAGTTCTTCAGATGCCCTGTCTGTGAAAGTGATGGCAACTACATTATCGGTTCCCTCATCTTCCATCAACTTATAGCACTTGTTTATTAAAGTCTCCGTTTTACCCGATCCGGGAACTGCAGACACAAAATCGCCTGTCAATTTACCATCTCCTTTCCTGGACCCTGCATACGCTGAGCAGAGGACAGAATAGTTCGTTTTCACATTTCCAGAGACTTCCGCCTTCTTTCACAACTGGGTCGAAATCACCGGCAACGAAATCTTCAAGGATGGGGTCAACTATCTCCCTGCACTTTCTTACCTGAGCTTCTTCGTTTGGTATAGCGTTGAAGAAACCTGCAGTGTTGAATCCCTCACTTATGTCCCTAAAAGACAGATAGGCTGCGGCTCTTACCTTTTTCTTCAAGATTGACTCCACTCCGAGTTTGTAGAAAAAAAGTTGAATCTTCCCGTGTCTATCATCACAGAGGTCGTTTTTGGGATATCCATACAGCGAACTCTTGTAATCAATTATACATAGCCCTCCATTTTCCTCATCTACCCTATCCACGTACCCTCCGATACTTATCTTCTTGTCTCCAAACTCATAAAAGACTTGTTGATCTGAAGTAGGAAAATGAAATTCCTTCTGTATTGTTTTTCTACCTAGCTCTAGCGCGTGTTTCACGTCCATCATGAAGAATCTTACCAGTTTACCGTTAGATATGTACTTGTCCCTGTAGAACTTCAGTGCTTCCGTTCTCGAGTCAAACAATTCCTTGCTTATCTCTGACTTTACAAATGAATCCGCCAACTTACCAAATTCTGCGGGGGACAAGTTAGTAGAATAGTATTTTTCTAGAATTTTGTGAGTCATAGATCCGGTTGTCCTTGGGTCCAAGAATTCCCTGGGGGGATCAACCTCATTTATCCCCAACATTCCATTAACAAATCCCTTGAAATGGCATCCTGCGTAATTCTCGATGA